>JAKAMS010000030.1 GCA_021812745.1 Bacteroidota bacterium
AAACAAGAAGCATTGGCAAGAAGAACATTAAGAAATTTAATTGAATGTTACGGCGAAAATAATCTTGATGAGCTAAATGAAATTGTGAACGAACTGAAAAATTATTTTAATACACAGTATCCCGGCAAAAAAGATATTCTCCATGTGCAAAAATTAAAAGGAATGCTGCGCGAGTGGGAAGAAGAAATATTGTGGGCACACTTTGGTTTTAATACTGATAATATTTCGCATCACCGTCTCGGTTTTTATCAAGGAGAAATCTTTACTGAGAATCCGGAAGTGGAAAGAGATGTTCTTCCGATTCTAAATTTATTCAGAAAATTCAAACCAACAATTCTTACAGTTGCTCTCGATCCCGAAGGAAGCGGACCGGATACGCATTACAAAGTTTTGCAGGCAATCACTGAAGCTCTTAGACTCTATGAGAAAGAAGCCGATTTATCAAAACTAAAAATTTGGGGCTACAGAAATGTTTGGTACCGTTTTCATCCGGCTGAAGCTAATATCTACGTGCCGGTAAGTCTAAATAGTTTTGCTCTGATTGAAAACGCTTTTATGAACAGCTACAATTCGCAGAAGACGGCAAGTTTTCCAAGCTGGGAATATGATGGACCTTTTTCCAGACTTTCACAAAAGATTCAAACCGAGCAGTATCAAACAATCCGTTTATGTCTTGGAAGGGATTTCTTCTTGAAGCATGAAATCCCGCGTGTCCGTGCGGCACATGGAATGGTTTATCTCAAAGTAATGAGTTTGGAAGAATTCTATACTAAATCAATTGAACTGAAGAAACTCACAGAAAATATTTAATTAAAGGTGCTGTATGAAGATGTCAAAAAATTTTTTCCTATTAGGTGCGATTCTATCTTTGATCATTTATCAAAACAGTTATGGGCAGTCAAATCTTGTTGAGAATTGGGAGAACCCGCAGGTAAACGGAATCAACCGGGAGCCGATGCACTCAACATTAATGCCGTATGAAAGTTTTGAAAAAGCAGCTGTGGCTAAACGGTTTGAATCAAAATATTTTTTCTCATTAAACGGTTCATGGAAATTTCATTTTGTAAACAAACCGGATGACCGTCCAAAAGATTTTTATAAATTAAATTATGATGTAAGCAACTGGAAAGAGATTTCTGTTCCAAGCAACTGGCAATTTCAAGGTTACGATATTCCCATCTACCGCAACTCAGATTATCCGTTTGAAATGAATCCGCCTTTCATACAGAAAAATTTCAATCCCGTGGGATCTTACCGTAGAGAATTTGAAGTGCCTTTGGATTGGAAGGGAAGAGAAATCTTTTTGAATTTTGACGGTGTTGAATCCGCGATGAATGTTTGGTTGAATGGAGAATTTGTTGGTTATAGTGAAGACAGCCGCCTTCCTGCGGAGTTTAATATTACAAAATATTTGAAAGATGGAAAGAACATTGTTGCAGTAGAAGTTTTCCGCTGGTGCGATGGTTCGTATTTGGAGGATCAAGATTTTTGGCGCCTGAGCGGAATTTTCAGAAATGTTTTTCTTATGGCAACACCTAGCGTTCATATAAGAGATTTCGAAATTAAAACCGACCTTGATGAGTCTTACAAAAATGCTGAACTGCTTGTAATTACTAAGATCAAAAATTATGGAGAACAACCGGCAGCAAAAACAAAATTAGAAATCACTTTGCTTGATGAAAAAAATAATCCTGTTGGCAATAAAATTTTACTTACAGCAGAACGTGAATATCTCTTTCCGGATGCTGAAAATTTTATTCCTCTCAAAGTTAAAATTGATGATCCGAAAAAATGGTCGGCAGAACAGCCAAATTTGTACACTCTAATTCTTACGTTGAAAGATAAGGATGGTAATGTTCTTGAATATGAGAGTTCTAAAATTGGCTTCAGAAAATCTGAAATAAAAAATGGTCAACTACTTTTAACTGGCAAGCCAATTTTGATAAAAGGTGTGAACCGCCATGAGCACGACCCCGATTTAGCTCATTACATGACTGAAGATTTGATGATCAAAGATATTGTTCTGATGAAGCAGCATAACATCAACACTGTCCGCACGTGCCATTATCCAAACGATCCGCGCTGGTATGAGCTTTGCGATCAATACGGTTTATATTTAATTGACGAAGCTAATGTTGAATCTCACGGTATTGGTTATGATCCTGATAAAACTTTAGCGAATAAACCTGAATGGCTTCAATCTCATCTTGAAAGAATTGAGAGGATGGTAGAGCGAGATAAAAATCATGCGAGTATAATTATTTGGTCTATGGGAAATGAAGCAGGTGACGGTGTCAATTTTGAAGCCGCGAGCAATTGGATTCACATGCGGGATGCTTCCAGACCGGTTCATTATGAACGTGCCGGGAGAAAAACACACACGGACATTGTTTGTCCAATGTATGCCGGAATAAATTATCTTTTGAATTATGCAAAAGAGAAACAAGACCGTCCTCTGATTATGTGCGAGTATGCTCATTCAATGGGCAACTCAACAGGTAATCTGCAAGACTACTGGGATGTAATTGAAAGTCATGATCAGCTGCAAGGCGGAAGTATATGGGATTGGGTTGATCAAGGATTCAGAAAAAAAACTTCCGATGGAAGAGAATATTGGGCTTACGGCGGTGATTTTGGAGAAGATCAAACCGACGGAAATTTTTGCATAAATGGTTTGGTACTGCCGGATAGAACTATTACTCCAAAAACTTTGGAAGTTAAGAAAGTTTATCAAAACATCTCTGTGAAACCGGTTAATCTGCTCAAAGGTGAAGTGAAAATCTTCAACAAATATTTCTTCACAAATCTAAATGAGTTTGAGATGGCGTGGCAATTATATGAGGACGATAAAGTAATTCAGAATGGTGTTGATGACAAAATATCTGTCGAACCTAGAAAAGAGATAGTCGTTAAACTGCCAATCAAAAAATTTAATACAAAAGCCGGTTCTGAATATTTTTTGAACTTCGGTTTCAGATTGAAGAATAAAAAAATATGGGCTCCCAAGGATTACGAATTAGCGGCAGAGCAGTTTCAAATTCCAATTAAAAAAGAATCCGTTACGCTCGATGCAAAGAAACTAAATGAATTGAAGGTTGATGAGAAACCGGAAAATATTTTAGTAAAAGGAAAAGATTTCGATATAGTATTCGATAAGAAAAAAGGAATGATGTCATCTTACATCTATAAAGGAGTTAAGTTGATTGAAAGCGGTCCAGAGCCGAATTTTTGGCGTGCGCCAACGGATAACGATTTTGGAAATGGAATGGAGAAACGGTGCGCTGTATGGAGATACGCCGGAGATACTCGAAAGATTAAAAATGTTGCTATAGAACAGAGCAAGATCAAGAATATGATTAAGATTAAGGCGGAATTTTTATTAAACGAAGTTGATGGGAGGTACATTTCAACCTACTCTGTATATGGTGACGGCAGTATTGAGATTGAAAATGATTTTAATCCTCTGAAAAAAGATTTACCGGAAATTCCCCGCATTGGAATGAAGATGAAGATGCCAAAAGATTTCAGTAACGTGGAATGGTTCGGCAGAGGTCCGCAAGAAAATTACATTGATAGATTTACCGCCGCATTCGTCGGGCGGTATAAATCTACAGTAGAAGAAATGTTTACAAAGTATGTTAGTCCTCAAGAAAATGGAACAAGGACAGACATTCGATGGATTGCGGTAAGCAACCAAAACGGTATAGGAATAATGGCAATTGGTGAACCGTTATTGAGTGCTTCAACACTTTACTACACAGATGAAGCTTTGACGCAGAAGAGCCGCGGCACCATGCATCCCACAGATTTGATTGCTAATAATTTTGTAAACATAAACCTGGATTACAAGCAAATGGGCGTAGGTGGAGACAATTCCTGGGGCGCCTACCCGCACGATCAATACCGGATTTTTCCGAAAGAATATTCTTATAGATTCGTTCTTCGTCCGTTTAATAATGGAGTTGACCGGATGAAATTATCAAAAGGATTTTACCGTTGATTAAATAAATTCTAAAAAGAAAATCCTCGTGTTCAGAGGGTTTTCTTTTAGGATTATTTGCATTCATTTTATCAAAGCACTATTTTTGCATCGCGTTTATGATGAGTAAAAAAAATTAGGGCTCTTAGCTCAGTTGGTTAGAGCAGCTGACTCATAATCAGCGGGTCGGAGGTTCAAGTCCTTCAGGGCCCACAAAAAAAGCCAGTTCCGAATTGCCGGAACTGGCTTTTTTCTTTTTAGGGTTTCTAAACTAAGGTAGAACCAAGAATTTTTTCTCTTAATTTCTTATAAATTATTTTTCTAATAGATAGAGCGATAAATTAGTCAATGGTACTATACTGAAAGAAGTAAACCCGGCATCTTTCGATAATTGTTCGATGAATTCCGGTTTTAATCTGTGTTCTAACGGAGGTCCAAATTCCTGAACCTCGTAATTCCATTCTAATATTGCTGCTTCTTTTACAGCTACTCTTGCAATTTCTTTCAACACTTTAGCAAAATCATCAACTTCATGAAGAACCAATCCCATAAATACCATATCGAAGGATTTATCTTCAAAAGGGAGTGATTCAGCTGGCGCTAATTTGAACTGGCAGTTAGGTAAATAATCTTTTGCCGCATCTAACATTTCTTGGTTTGCATCAATCCCTGTTACTTCAATATTTCTTTTATAGAAAGCTTCTGCAAAAAGTCCGCTGCCTGTTCCGATATCAAGAAGAGAACCAATCTTCGAACCGCTTAAACAAAGATCAACGACTCGTTCAACTTCTAACCTAGCCGTTCTTTCTGGCGACCGAAGGCGTTCTACTCCGCTGTTATAAACACGTTCATTCATATATTAATCCTTCCATAAATTGTTTACGGTTATTACTTTTCACAAAAATAATGTGAAATTCCCATCTCCAGCAGTTGCGTTATTGGCCGGCAATCCGGGGAAGCTAAAATTCCTGTTCTATTTTTCGCTATTGATGCGCAGCCGCCGCCGCAAGCGAGTTGTAGGTTACAACTTTTACATTCGGGAATTGTAGTTACATCCCGTTCTTCCCATAATTTTATCAAGTCATTAGCTTTATTTACTGTCGGATAAAAAGTACCCAGCTCTTCTCCATTTTTCCCAACTGTTGCTGTGCATGCATAAATATGTCCTGAACCGTCAAAAGCCCACTCTGTTTTGCATCCTGTACAGTCATCAAAAAGAGGAGCAGGTAATTCCCCATTATCAAATAAAAATTTTGAAACGGAAAAAGCAGGTTTGTGAAATTCTGTGATTTCCGGATGTTCTTCTATCAAAGAATAGATCGCCTCATAAAATTCAAGACGCGTAAATAATTTGCTCTGAGACGATTGACAATAATGTAACTCATAGTTTCTGCCAAGTTGTGTTTTGAAATATTGACTTTTCGTCCAACCTTTTTCTACTGCAAATTTTGAAAGATCTACAAGTGAACTGAGATTTTCTTTATCAATCACAACTCTAAGATTTATATTGATTTTATTAGCCAGCGCTTCATCAATGCCATCAACAATTTGAAGGAACGTTCCTCCGCCATTTTTAAGAGGGCGGCGGGCGTTATGAACTTCTCCAAGTCCATCAAGTGTTACTTGAACTTCTCTGATTCTATATTTTGTAAGAAGGGAAGTATACTCCTTAAGCGAAAATCCATTTGTAACTAAAGCCGTATCCAAACCATTTTCTGTAGCTTGCTGCAAGATATACTCAATAGATTTTCGTGAAGCTTCTGCCGGCAGCAGCGGCTCTCCGCCGAAGACTGTAATATATTTTCTTCTTCCGGCGAATTCCTTTTTTACATAAGAAAAGAAAGCATCAATAACTTCTTTAGATATAGATTGTTTTTCAAGATCGTAGCCTGATTGATAGCAATATGCACAGCCAAAGTTGCATGCGTACCACGGCACAAAAAATATTTGCACTTCGTCTTTATCTCTATTCTCTATGAACTCGAGATATTTTTTCATGTATAATTTTTTTTCTTCATCTTCTTCAATCAAATAACCCTTTTCAAGGTATTGTTCAACATCGCTATAGTTGCCGGTTATTATTTCATTAGCTTTCTCATGCTGAAGAATATCAGCATTACCTGAAAGGAGATTGACGATATAATAATCATCAGAATTTCTAATCTTTGAAAAGATATTATATTTTGAAAAATACATTTGCAATTCCTGTTTCGTAAAAAATGTTAATAAAAAATCCGGCACTAAGCCGGATTTTCCGCACTAAACACTAGTCGTGGCAACCTGTAGCTATTACCGAGACTTTAGCACAACATTGAGCAACTTTAACATTGCTCTTCTTTTTTGAGATGAGAGATTTCATCATCTACTCCGTATTTTGGTATATGAATCTGATAACCGAAATCGAATTCAATTATCTTTAAAATTAACCGCATAAAAAAACATAACTATTTTAATGCGAGCATCCGCAATTTTTTCTTTTACCAACAATAGTAAAACTAGCAACTGTGATTTTGCCTTTCTCATACGGCTTACTTTCTTCAATAATATCAATATCAACAAAGCCAACTTTTTCTAGAATTTCCATGTAAATGTCTTTTCTGATTGCGCCAGCCCAGCATTCGGCAACAGCAACCGGATCATTTTTATATTCATCCGGAACATCATCCATCGAATAAATATCGCTTACTGAAAAACGTCCGCCTTTTTTAAGTATGCGGTGAATTTCTTGCCAGACTTTCAATTTGTCCGAGGCATGATTGATCGTGCAATTCGAAATAATAAGATCTGCTTGCTTATCAGCAATATCAATTTGTTCTAGCTCGGACTTAATAAATTTCACGTTAGTCACACTAAATTTTTCTGCATTGGCTTTTGCTTTCTCAAGCATTCCGTCCGATATGTCAACTCCGTATACAAAGCCGTTCGGACCAACGTCTTGCGCCATTCGCAGAACATCGTTTCCTCTGCCGCATCCTAAATCCACACAAACTTCGTTTTTCTGTGGTTCAGCATAATTAATAGCTCCGCCACAAGAAAGGCAACAAGTGCTTTCTGCCAGCTCACCGTACCGTTTATTTATTTCTATGATTGTATCCATAAACTCTCTTTAAATAAATTAGATAATTTTGTTATTGAATTCCTATTCCAGCTCTTTGGAAATTGTAATTGCCGCAACTGTTCCATCGGCGACTGCAGTAGTAATTTGTCTGAATTGTTTACCGGCAACGTCTCCAATTGCAAAAACATCATCAATGTTTGTCTTCATGTTCGCGTCAACATTTACATAGCCCCATTTATCCAATGTTAAGCGGTTATCAAAATCATCCAAGTTCGGCATCATTCCGGCAAATATAAAAACGCCGTCGCAGTTAATGGTTTTATATTCGTGAGTTCTAAGATCTTCCACCAATACTTCGTTAACAACTGAACCGTTTTTAACAAATTCTCTTGGCTCATGTTCAAATATAAATTCAATTTTGGAATTGGCAAATGCTTTTTCTTGAGCTACTTTGTTTGCCTGCAATTTATCGAATTGATGAACGATTGTTACTTTGCTAGCAAATTTTGTTATGAATAATGCTTCTTCTATTGCGGAGTTACCGCCGCCGATTACAACAACATGTTTTCCTTCATAAAACTTTGCATCGCAAGTCGCGCAATAAGAAATTCCTTGCCCTTTGTATTCAAGTTCACCTTTGACTCCCAATTTTCTTGGTGAGGAACCGGTGGCAATAATTATTTTTTTTGCGTGAATTGTTTCAACGCCGTCAATTTCAATGCTCTTATTTACCAAGTCAATCCAGGTAACATCTACTGCAGATCTAAAATTTACGCCGGTAGCTTTTGCCTGTTCAGCCATATGATGCATCAACATATATCCGGAAATTGGTTCTTCATAGCCCGGATAATTCCAAACCATGTGAGTTACTTTTACTTGTCCGCCCGGTAAATCTTTATCAACAATAATAGTATTAAGTTTTGCCTGAGCTGAATAGATGCCTGAAGTTAAACCTGCAGGACCGCCGCCAAGAATTAACACATCACAATTGGTTTCGGATTTCTTTAATGAATTTTTTAGAGTTTCTGCTCTTTCTTTTGAAATAAGAAGTTCCAAATTTTTTACAATATCCGCTCTTTTAATACCGCCGCTTAATCTTTGCCCAACCATCTCTCCATTTTTAAAAAACAATAATGTTGGTGAACCAGTAACTCCCAATGAAACAGCGAGCTCTTTATTTTCTTGTCTGAATATTTTTATGAATTTAACATCTTCGCCGTAAACTTCGCTTAAGCTCTCGAATTTACTTGCCAGTGCTTCGCAAGGAGGGCATTCGGTTGAATAAAAATCAACTACTACATTTCCGGACTTTAATACTTCTTCTTCGAATTCTTTCGAAGTTATGTTTTTAATCTTTTCGGACATTCAGTTACTCCACAATAATTAATATTTTCTAAACAGTAATCAGATAGTAATGTGTGAGATGCAGATTTTAGCAAATGGATTCAGAAAATAATATGATAGGTTAATGAAACATGCGATTTGTAAAGTCCTAGCTTCAAAAAATGGTCAACAATGTTAGAATTATTAGCAACTGTTTGATTTGAAGGAAGAAAATATCGGTCTCTTTGTGGTCAATAGGTTGTAGATGATCATTTTGGAGTGGAATTGTTTGTTACTATTATTGATTTGAATCTTTTGACTGTGCCTTTTTGTTCTCTTAGTATCCACTAAAGTATGACTTATGGTAATCGGCTAAAGAATAAATTTAATTGAAGGATTGAAGTACAAAACATTGCAACGAATCAAAAAAAAAGTTTATATTTGCACCGCGTTTCTTAATGGGTGGGGTAACCTGTTTACCGGATGCAGGTTTTTAGATGAGAATTATTTTTATTCCGGGACAAAAAATTGAAACTAAAATCTGCCGGGGTGGCGGAACCTGCCTACCGGCAGGCAGGTTGGTAGACGCTAAATAAAAAATTATTTCTGTCCGGTACAAAAAAGTTGAAGCAATAATCTGCCGGGGTGGCGGAATTGGTAGACGCACAGGACTTAAAATCCTGTGGGTGGTCACACCCGTGCCGGTTCGAGTCCGGCCCTCGGTACTTTTTTGATTTGGGTTTTATAAAATGACAAAATAATTTGCACGGGTTCTTAGCTCAGTTGGTTAGAGCGTCTGCTTGACGTGCAGAAGGTCATAGGTTCGAATCCTATAGAACCCACACCAACTCGGAGTTTTCTCCGATTTTTTTTAGAAATGATTATGGATAAAATAAAAATAAAATTTCCTGACGGATCCGAAAGAGAATTCGATAAAGGAATTACTCCGTTTGAAATTGCTAAGTCAATTTCAAATCGTCTTGCCGATGATGCTTTGGTTGCTAAAATTGATGGCAAGGTTCGCGAACTTTCAACCAAGATTAATCAAGACGCATCATTGCAGATTTTCACTTTTGATGATGAGCAGGGTAAACAAACTTATTGGCATTCAACATCACATTTGATGGCACATGCTGTTCAATCAATATATCCGGAAGCCAAATTTGGTGTTGGTCCCGCAATTGACGCAGGCTTCTATTACGATATTGATATTAATTCTGTCTTGAGCGAAGAAGATCTTTCCAAAATCGAAAAGAAGATGATGGAAATTTCATCACAAAAAAATCCTTTTAAGAGAACAGAACTTCCCAAAAATGAAGCTGTTAAGTTCTTTGAAAAGAAAGGTGATAATTATAAACTAGAAATTCTGAGCGAGCTTGATTCAAGTGAAGTAATAAGCATTTATGATGAAGGCGACTTTACCGATCTTTGTACCGGACCACACCTTCCGGATGCCGGGAAAATAAAATTTGTAAAACTTCTAACTGTTTCCGGTTCTTATTGGCGTGGTGATGAAAAGAATAAACGGATGCAGAGAATCTATGGCATTTCATTTCCCAAAAAGAAAATGCTTGAAGATTATTTGCTCTTTCTTGAAGAAGCTAAGAAGCGCGATCACCGCAAACTCGGCAAGCAACTTGATCTGTTTAGTGTTCATGAAGAAGCGGGAGCTGGTCTGATCTACTGGCATCCTAAAGGTGCAAGAGTAAGAAATACTATTGAAACATTTTGGAGATCGGAACATTTTAAAAATGGCTACGATCTTCTTTATTCACCGCACATGGGTAAAAGCTGGCTATGGGAGACAAGCGGTCACTTAGTTACTTATAAAGAAAACATGTATTCACCAATGAGTATTGATGATCAGGATTATTTTGTTAAACCGATGAATTGCCCGTTTCATATTATGATTTATAAGACACAACTTCGTTCATATAGAGATTTGCCTTTACGATGGGCTGAACTTGGGACAGTTTATAGATACGAAAAAAGTGGCGTTCTTCATGGACTTTTAAGAGTCCGCGGGTTTACTCAAGATGATGCACATATTTTCTGCTCACGTGAACAAATTGAAGATGAGATTATAGAAGTAGTTCGTTTCTCTATTTCTCTGCTTAGCTCATTTGGTTTTAATGAATTAAAATTTTACGTTGCAACAAAGCCTGAAAAAGCAGTTGGTGATGATAAAGAATGGGATAGGGCAACCCAATCGTTAAAACATGCAATGGAAAGAGAAAATCTTCCTTACGAAATGGATGAAGGCGGCGGTGCGTTTTACGGACCAAAGATTGATATTAAGATTAAAGATGCATTGAATCGTGAATGGCAGTTAAGTACAATTCAGTTTGATTTCAATTTGCCAGAAAGATTTAAGATGACATATATAGGCGAAGATGGAAAAGAACATCAGCCTTATATGGTTCACCGTGCATTGCTCGGTTCTATTGAAAGATTCATGGGAATTTTAATTGAACATTACGGCGGTGCTTTCCCAACCTGGTTAGCGCCGGTTCAAGTTGCTGTTATTCCGGTTTCACAAAACTATTTTGAATATGGTAAAAAAGTTGTTGCTGAATTAAAATCGAAAAATATTATAGTGGAGTTTGACGAACGCAATGAAAAGATAGGATATAAAATTCGCGATTGGGAAACTCAAAAAGTACCGTATATGTTGATTGTTGGTGAGAAAGAAAAAGAATCCGGAAC
This sequence comes from Bacteroidota bacterium, assembly GCA_021812745.1. The sequence goes on from JAKAMS010000030.1 coordinate 11,067, forward strand.
AGTATCTGTTCGTCAGCATAAACTTGGAGATAAAGGAAGTTTATCATTACAAGATTTTATTAATACAATTTCTGAAGAGATAAACAACAGGACAAACCACAATTAAGAGAGGTATTCCATTAGTCAAGTAAAATATCGAGTCAACCAGGAAATTAGAATTCCCGAAGTTCGGCTCATTGGACCCAATGGAGAAGCTATTGGTGTTGTATCAATAAAAGATGCACTTAAAAAATCAGAAGAAGCTCAGATGGATTTGGTGGAGATTGCGCCTCAAGCAACCCCACCGGTTTGTAAGATTATAGATTACGGAAAATTTTCCTATGAGATTCAGAAGAAAGAGAAACTTCAGAAAAAGAAACAACAGGTTAGTGTATTAAAAGAGATTAGATTACATCCAAACACAGATACACATGATTTTGATTTCAAAGCAAGACACGCAATAAATTTTATAGAAGATGGCGATAAAGTAAAAGTGTCTGTAATATTTAAAGGAAGAGAATTAGCTTATACAGAAATAGGCGAAACATTGTTGCGGAAATTCCTTGAACGCTTAGCCGATGTTGCTAAAGTTGAGCAGGAACCTAAGTTTGAAGGAAGAGCAATGCACGCAATATTAGCACCGTCAAAAAGCAAAAAGAAAAAATAAACAGGTGATCAAATGCCAAAAATGAAAAGTAATCGTGGAGCGGCAAAAACATTTCGTAAAACCGCATCCGGAAAGATCAAAAGGAGTAAAGCTTTTAAATCACACATACTAACTTCTAAATCTACAAAGAGAAAAAGAGGATTAAGAAAATCTACTATGGTCTCTGCATCCGAACAGAAGCGTATAACTAGATTAATTCAATAAGGAGAAAGTAATACCATGCCAAGGTCAGTCAACCACGCTGCTTCAAAAGCAAAGCGTAAAAAAATACTTAAAATGGCGAAGGGCTACTGGGGTGCCCGGGGCAATGTTTATACCATTGCTAAAACCGCAGTTGAAAAAGGTTTGCAGCACGCTTACCGTGACCGTAAACTTAAAAAGAGAGAATACCGTTCACTATGGATTGTAAGAATAAATGCCGCAGCAAGATTGAACGGAACAACTTACTCTCGTTTGATTAGTGCCCTTGATAAAAAAGGGATTACAATCAATAGAAAGTTATTAGCAAGTATGGCAGTAGAAAACCCTCAAGCTTTTGCAGATATAGTAAAATTTGCTATAAACTAATTTTTTCCCTCCCGAACTCTTAAAAAAGTTTCGGGAGGGAATTTTTTTAAACTGTCGGGAATACAGAAATGATTAACAAGATTGATGAAACCCGAAAAAGTTTTGACGAAGACCTTTCAAAGGTGGATAGTTCCGCCTCTCTAGAAGAACTACGAGTTAAATATCTCAGCCGTAAAGGATTAGTCTCTCAACTTTTTGAATCTCTTAAAGACGTTTCTAAAGAAGATAAACCGAAAGTAGGTCAGTCTCTCAATCAATTAAAAATTCATACTCAATCTAAATTTGATGAGATGAAAGAAACTTTTGAGAAGAGTGAAAACAAATCTGAAGGTTTTGTTGATTTATCTTTGCCTGGTAGAATCCGACCAATTGGAAGCAAGCATATTCTAACTCAAACTCTTGATGAGATCAAAAATATCTTTAAGGGACTCGGTTTTTCTGTTTATGAAGGACCGGAATTAGAATCCGATTACAATAATTTTGAAGCTCTAAATTTTGCACCAGATCATCCGGCTCGTGATATGCAGGATACTTTCTTCGTTACCGAAGATTTTTTACTGCGGACTCATACTTCACCTGTTCAAGTAAGATTAATGACAGAGAAAAAACCACCGCTGCGAGCGATAATGCCCGGTAAAGTTTTTCGTAATGAAGCCATCAGCGCTAAAAGTTATTGCTTGTTTCATCAAGTTGAAGGTCTTTACGTAGACACAGATGTTACGTTCGCAGAATTGAAAGGAACATTGGTATCATTCGCTAAACAATTTTATGGTCAGGATGTTCAGTATCGGTTCCGCGCAAGTTTTTTCCCGTTTACAGAACCAAGCGCAGAGATGGACGTCTGGTGGCAGCCGAAAGGTAAAGAAGGACGCTGGCTTGAAGTTCTTGGATGCGGCATGGTTGACCCGAATGTATTAAAAAATGTTGGAATTGATCCGGAAAAATATTGCGGTTATGCTTTTGGAATGGGTGTAGAAAGAACTGCAA
>JAKAMS010000414.1 GCA_021812745.1 Bacteroidota bacterium
CTTGATCGTTCCGCGAACGCGCAGTATGCAGCCGCTTGCCGCGCTCGCCGATCTTCTTTACCAATCTTTCTTCTATCAGTGAATGAATATCTTCATCCCGCCATGAATATTTAATCTTTCCGGATGAGATTTCTTTTCGAATCTCTTCAAGGGTTTTCAAAATCGCCTTTCCGTCGGCTGAAGAAATAATTTTTGTTTTCACCAACATCTGAACGTGTGCTTTACTGCCATCAATATCTTCATTGAAAAATCTTCCATCAATATCTATTGAGGAAGAAAATTTCAATGCGACATCCGCCAAAGATTTTTTAAATCTGCTATCCCAAAGTGCCATTTGCAATTCGCAATTTTTTAGTTTCTGATTTGACTTTCTGTTCTACACGATTGTATGTCTTAAGAGGCAATCCGTAAATTTTTATAAACCCTTCGGAAGCCGTATGGTCAAATTGGTCTTCTGCTGTGTAAGTTGCAAGTGCGGGATCATAAAGAGAATACGCGGATGATCTTCCAACCACTCGGACGGTTCCTTTGTAAAGTTTTAAAATCACTTTTCCCGTTACTCTTTCCTGTGTTTTATCTACAAATGCTTGAAGAGCTTCTCTAAGAGGAGAAAACCACAATCCGTTATAAATTAGATTGGAATACTCTTGTGCAATTTGTGTTTTGTAGTGGGCGACAGATTTTTCAAGTGTTAATCGTTCCAATTCTTTGTGGGCAAAGTGCAAAATTGTTGCGCCGGGAGTTTCGTAAACTTCCCGGGATTTAATTCCCACCAATCTATTTTCAATAAGATCAATTCTTCCAATCGCATGCTTTCCGCCGATTTCATTTAACAATGTTACAAGCGAAACGCTATCCAATACTTTTCCATTTACTGCAACCGGAATCCCTTTTTCAAATTCTATTATAACTTGTTCAAATTCATCCGGAGCGTTTTCCGGCGCGACTGTATGAATGTACGCATCTGCAGGCGGTTCAACCATAGGATCTTCGAGCACGCCGCACTCAATTGCTGTTCCCCAAATATTATCATCTATCGAATAAGGATTGTCTTTTGTAACAGCAACGGGGATGTTGTGCGCTTTTGCATAATCAATTTCTTCATCGCGGCTTTTAAATTCCCACGTTCTAAGTGGTGCTAAATTTTTAAGATCCGGCGCTAAAGCTCCGACAGATACTTCGAATCGCACTTGATCATTTCCTTTTCCGGTGCATCCGTGAGCAACCATGTTAGCTCCCTCTTTTCTAGCAATCTCCACAAGAGTTTTTGCAAGCAATGGTCTTCCTAAAGAACAAGCCATAGGGTAAGCTTCTTCGTACATGGCGCCTGCTTTGAGGGCGGGGAAAGCATATTCTTCCAAGAATTCTTTTGTCAAATCTTTTATATATACTTTTGAAGCGCCGGAGTTGAGCGCCTTTTCTTCCAGACCAACAAGTTCTTTTGCTTGTCCAAGGTTTCCTGTAAAAGTAATAATTTCCGCATCGTAATTATCTTTGAGCCATTTAACCATTACGGAAGTATCTAATCCTCCCGAGTAAGCTACTACAATTTTGTTTTTGTTCATTATTTTATTCCTAAGATTATTTTTATCTGTTCGATTGTTTTTTTGATTTTTTTAACTGATTTGGGAATTACAATAATTGTATCGTCTCCGCCGATCGTTCCAAGAGTATCAAGATCGTTTTGTTTGTCAATAAAAACGGCTACTCCCTGCGCACGACCCGGATAGGTTTTTACAATAATCACACTTTCATTTCCGGCTACAGAAATAATTTCTTCCGCAACACGATACTTTAAATTGGTTTCATCTCCGGTAGCGCTTAATCTGTAAATCAATCCATTCGCTGTTGGGATGCGCACAACACCGAGTTCTGTTAAATCGCGCGAAAGCGTTGCCTGTGTTGACTTGATTCCTTTTTGTTTCATCGCCTTAACTAACTGAGTTTGATTAAATATTTCTTGAGATGAAATAAGATTTTTAATCATGGCGTGGCGTTTATGAATATCATCTAATTTTTTGCTCATTGTATCCTCTCTCGTTTTAATTGAGTTTCGGTTGTCTAAAAATTTATTCCGGAACTATTTCTGTTCCGATTCCTTCCGTAGTAAAAATTTCTATAAGAAGCGCATGCTCTACTCTTCCATCTATTATGTGCACTTTTTGAACGCCTGCTTCCAGCGCTGCTAAAGCTGATTCGACTTTCGGAATCATTCCGCCGTTAATAGTTCCATCGTTAATATATTTGTCCGCTTCTTCTTTTGTTAAATGAGGAATCAAACCATCTTTTGATTTTACGCCCTCGGTATCGGTAACATAAACGAGTTTTGCCGCTTCGAGAGCTCCGGCAATTGAACCTGCGGCAATATCGGCATTAACATTATGCACCGTTCCTTCTTCGTCCACTCCTATTGGAGCTATAACCGGAAGATATCTTTCGCGCAATAAATTTTTTACAAATGAAGTACTCACATCAATAACTTCTCCGACCAAACCCAAATCTTCTTTCTCATATTTCTTTACTGTGATAAATCCGGCATCAATTCCGCTGAAGCCGACTGCTCGACCACCGTGAATATTTATTCGCCGAACAATATCTTTATTAATAGACCCCGCAAGAACCATTTGAACTACATCGCGCGTAGCTTCATCTGTATATCGCTGCCCGTTAACAAATTTTGTCTCAATATTTAATTTGGAAGAGAGCAAAGTAATTTCTTTTCCGCCGCCGTGAACAATTACAACATCAATTCCAATCTTGCGTAAAAGCGTTACATCCTGAGCTATTGATGACTTCAACTTTTCGTCTTCCATTACTGCGCCGCCGTATTTGATTACGAATGTTTTATTTTCGAACTGCTGAATATATGGCAGCGCCTCTATTAACACATCTTCTTTTCTGAAAACCGGATTTGTCACGATCTGTAGCTTCCGTTTATTTTTACATATTCAGCAGAGAGATCGCAAGTCCAGCATGTTGCGGTTCC
>JAKAMS010000031.1 GCA_021812745.1 Bacteroidota bacterium
CTTTCCCTCTCTATCAGAATAATGCGGTTCGCTTCAATCAGTTTGGAATTCAGATCTTTTATTTTTTGTTCATCGAGTTTTCTTTTTGTTATGTTGCGTCCAAAGCTAAGCATTCCCGTAACTTCGCCGTTATTCATCATCGGTTTAGCGCTTATCTCAAACGTAATGCCCTTGTCAAACCGGTCTAAGAAGACGGTTTCAAAAGTTGTAATGCCATTTGAATTCAGGATTTTATTAAACGCTTCGGCAATTTTTGCTTCATCTTCTTTATCAATAAATTCTAAAAAATGTTTGCCAAGCATTTCTTCGGAAGTAAATCCTAGTGCCGCCGCACCGTTTTTGTTTACCATGCTGAAATAGCCAAATCCGTCCAGAACAAAAATCAAATCTTCTGCCGTATCAATCAACAGTCTAAATCTTTCTTCCGAGTTCTCTAAACGCAACTGAACTTTTTTCTCTTCTGTAATTTCTTGAATTACACCAACTACGCGAACTACTTCATCATTTTTAACAATTGGGTTAGCAGAATGACGCACCCAATGTTCTTTTCCAAAACGGTCTTTCATGCGGTATTCAACAACAGCATCTTCTTTGTTTCTTAATTTATTTATAAATTCTTTAAACCGTGTAAAGTCGGATTTGTGAATTGATTTAAGCACACGGTATTTATTCTGATAAATTTCTTCCGGTGAATAACCAAAAAGCGTTCTTACGGCTTCTGTGATGAAATTAAATTCGGTTCCATCCGGACTTGTGGAAAACAAAACAGTATTAATACTGTTTATGGTTTCATTTATTGTCTGCTGAATTTCTGCTTCTGTAAGCAAATGCCGCGAAGTTTTCTCGTGCTTCAAAGTTTGCGGCGCCGATATTTCTTTTTTAAGCTTATCCAATTGAGGGGCAATATTTGAGTGACATGTTTTTGCGTCCGTCATCTTGTTTTTCGAAAACAACAACAGATAGTATTTTGATTTTTCTTCTTTTAAAAATAATTCTTTATAGAACGTTTTATAACCATATTCTAGAACGTAAGCTTTGTACGCATTTGATTGCTTAATATCCGTAAGAGTTGGTTCCTTTTTTGCCGTAATTTTTGTAATTAGCGCTTGGAGGTTTTTGTTTTCTAGTTTTAGACCGCCAAGTGAGAATAAAATGGTTTTTTCAGATCCTTCTGATTTAAAAACCAGACCGGCATCGCTTTCCGTTAGCCGGCAAATCTCATTAAGAATATTTTCCTCTTTGTTACCCATTCAACAGCAATCATAAATAATTTTGATGTAAGATAATAAATTAGTGCGAGGAATAATAGACAATGCTTCACCTAGAATTAGCGTTATGATAAAATTTGAAAAGCAGGTAAAAGAAGAGAGATAGCGCAGATGCGAAAACCCAGAATCCGTACTGTTTATTGAAATCTATTAACGAAGTTCCTATAAGCGGTCCTAAAATTGTACCGGCTCCATACATCATAACAAAGTAGCCGTTCGCTTGCGTCATATATTTTTTTTCAACTTGCTCGATGGTATAATTTAATCCCACTGTATAAAAGGCGGGAACAAATCCGCCTATTAAGAAAAAAACAACGAGAAGGAAAACAAACTCTTCTGCAAAAGCCGGAAGTAGAAAAAGAAATCCCAGCAATGTTGAGATAATTAGAAGCAGCTTGTATTTGGAAATTTTATCGGCAACATGACCCACAATGTATAGTATAACAATTCCGCCAATTACAAATGATGCAATAAAATAAGAAACCTGGTCGCTTGTAAAATAATTCCGCAGTCCATACAACGGAAGAACAACGATGACAGATGATTCAAATAGTCCATAAATAGATGCTGAGAGCAAACTTATCAAAGGCATCTTTGCTATCGGCATTTTCTGCATCTTTTCATCTTTTCCTTTCAAATTTATTTCACCCATAAATATCCATTGGACGATAAACACAAACAGAACAATTGAAGAGCCGATAACAAAGGGAACCCAATTTCCAAGTTTTATGGTCCATATTAACATAGAGCCAATTGCAATTCCGATAGAAAGTATTACAACATATAACCCGATATTTTTTCCGCGGTTGGTATCATCGCTGTAATAATTGATCATCACTTCTGTGGAGACAAAAATAAACGTTCCCCCAATACCCATAATTATTTTAACAATGTATAGAAGCGGATAGACACGCCAAAAAATGTGTCCCAGTGCGCTAAGCATCCAGATGAATAATCCTGCCGCTAAAATATTTTTTACATTGTACCGATCTATCAATCTTCCCGTAAAACGGGAAAAGATAAAAATGCTTAAATAGCCAGCCATAGCTGTAGTGCCGGTAATAAAACTCGGCGCGTGGTTTAATTCTAACAACATAACTGTTACGGGTGTTACAAGCCCAAAACCAATTCCGCCAATTCCAATTCCCGCAAGAGCAAGTATAAAATTTTTTCGCATATATAGGTATAAATTGTTGATGGGAAAAATAGCTTAACAGAAAATAATTACACAACTTTTCTTATTATTGTATTGTATGGAAAAAGATAAAATAAAAAAGCCAGAGTTATTGGCTCCTGCCGGTAACTGGACAATGTTAAGTGCCGCAATTGAAGCAGGCGCGAACGCCGTTTATTTTGGAGTAAAATCATTAAACATGCGCGCCGCAGCAAATAACTTTGATCTTCCCGATCTTCCGGAAATTGTTGCTCGTTGCAGAGAGCACAATGTTAAAACTCATCTAACTCTTAACACCATTGTGTTTGAAGAAGAATTGGATGAACTTGATAAAATTGTACGCGCAGCCAGCGATGCCGGAATTGACATGATAATCTGCTGGGATATGGCTGTGATTCAAAAATGCGTTGAGTACAATATGCCTTTTTGTATAAGCACCCAAGCCTCATCATCAAACTCCGCAACCGTAAACTTTTATGAACGGTTAGGGGCTAAACGTGTAGTTCTTGCAAGAGAATGCACCCTTGACAAAATCAAAGAGATAAAAAGCAGATCCAATATAGAGATTGAAACATTTGTTCACGGCGCAATGTGCATTGCCGTTAGCGGAAGATGTTTTATGAGTCACGAGGTCTTTGGCAAAAGTGCGAACAGAGGAGAATGTTTACAGCCATGCAGAAGGGAATATCAAATCATTGACAGCGATGAAAAATTTGAACTGACTTTAGGAGAAGATTACGTTTTATCGCCTAAGGATTTATGCACAATCGAGTTTTTGGATAAACTAATCGAAGCCGGAATTGATTCTTTCAAAATTGAAGGGAGAAAAAGAAGTCCCGAGTATATTGCAAATGTTGTGTCTGCCTATAGAAAAGCGATAGATCTTTATTTTGAGAGCAAACTCGATGATGAAACGAAAAAAGATTTAGTTGAGAAATTAAAAAGAGTTTACAACCGCGGCTTTTCTCCCGGTTTTTATATCGGTCAACCGGGATCTGAAAGTTACGCTAAGATTTACGGAAGTATTGCAACAACGCGTAAAGAATATATTGGCAAAGTTCTTAATTACTACAAAAAAAGCGGAGTGGCGTCTATAAGAATAGAAGCAGGTGAATTAAAAATCGGCGACCCCATTTATATTATTGGCAGCACTACCGGCGTTATTGAACTGACAATAGATAAAATGATGCAAGATGAAAATGAATTAAGTACGGCGTCGAAAGGAAATGATATTACAATTTTATGCGAAGGGCGTGTGCGTCAATATGATAAAGTTTATAAAATTGTTTCTTCGGGGAGTTAAAATTATTTCCACTCAAGTTTTGGTTTTCCGCCAGAAAAACTTTCCACCGCTTCATCCAATCCGGGGAAAACTTTGAATACTTTATCCATACGTGTTAAAACAAAAACCAAAGAGGGCATCTCTTCATTATAAACTAATCGCAAGTCTCCATTAAGCGAATTTGTTTTTTTTAGGAGTGCAACCATAGCTCCGAGAAATGTGGAGTCCACGTATTCGCAAATGCTAAGATCTATAACAATCTTAACTGTTCCGTTAGAAACAACTTCTGAAACAAAATCTTTGAACAATATAGCTTTGGCAAGAGTGGCTCTGTTGAGGAAAACGTGAATAATTGCGACTTCGCCTATTTTTTCTAATTTGAAATCCATATGCGTTTATTACTTCTTTTATACTATTTTATGTGTCAATATATGAATTCCAGATTAAATAGAAAACTAACCAATGATGATTTCAATCGGTTTTGAAAAATAATTTTGCTTGATAGGTCCAATGAAATCACTTAGCATATCAAGAGTTTTCTTTTTCGACATGTGGTTTGCCGGCAATTAGCGGAACAACCAACGGTAAAAAAGTCAGAATGGAATGCGGAAACTTAACTGAAAATCATTTCCGGATGGAGTAAAATTAATACGGCTGCCAACAGGTTCCGATTGTATTGACTCATTTTCGTTTGTAAAAAAGAGAAGATCTATTTGACTATATAGCCAGATTGCCGCATAAGTAATTATAAATGTGTTCCTTAATTTGAACGACTTATTATATTCATCGTACTTCTGCTGAATGAGAAAGCTATCGGTTTCTTTCAAATAATTATCCTGTTTGTTGTTCGCATCAATTGTGAAATAAATTACCGCGCCAATATTAAGAACAGATGCCGCCGCATTAAGCCAACCCTTAGTTAAATTTCCGTGATGAAGCTGCCCAAGCCCCGGCAACAATAAATTTTTTACTACTGCGCTTACGGACGGAACCGGGGTTAAATATTTTATCTCCTGTTTTAGCTTTGTAGAATCCGCCGGTTGAATCATTTCCGCATCCGGGTTTTTTCTAATATAGTCGGCTTTAACTTCATTGAAAATAGAGATTAGTTTGGGAGAAGTAATTGACGGATCCGGAATATATTTTTTATTGATCTTCAAAATTTGTTCAAAACTTTTCCTTGTTAATGAGTCCGCTCCGTTTGAATAAAAAACATTTGCGCGCATCAGATGAAGTTCAATCATTAGAGAATCGCTAATATTTCCCTTTGCAATCAACTGATCGGAAAGTTTTATAACCTTATCATAATCAAACTTCGCATATTCCTGCTGAACCTTATCGAACGTAACATCTTGACAATAAACGAATGAGATTCCCAAGAAAAAAAATATTATCAGAAATAGTTTTTTCATCATTTGAGCAAAATCATTTTTTTAGTTAATGAATAATTACCTGTAGTCATTCTATAAATATAAATACCGCTTGGAACTTTATTGCCGTTTTTATCTTCGCCATTCCAGCTAACTTGATATTTGCCTGGCGCTTTTTCTTCATTGACTAAATCTGTTATTTCTCTTCCAATGGAATCAAAAATTTTCAACTGAACCCGGCTAACTGCCGATACTTGATAGCTAATAACGGTAGATGGATTAAACGGATTAGGAAAATTTTGGTCGAGAGAAAATTCCTTTGGCAATTCTGCATTGTCTTGAACCGATGTTCCTTCATCAAGAATTTCGATATATGGAACAACTTTGCCAAGATGCCCGCGCTCTGTTCTGCCTCCAAAAACAGCAACAAATCCATTTTTGTATGCAACCGCCATTAATCCCGCGCGTGCGTATGTCATTGGTAATGATTGCGTGATTTTTAATGAGCCGTCCGGTTGAATTTCAACCTGTTCAACAGTATTCAATGCAGTTAATGTTTCATTATATCCGCCGATGATAAATCCCTTTTGACTAAGCGGATTATAAACCGCCGAACCAGCGGCGCGTGATTCTTTTAATTGTTCAGGCATATCAGTTAAAGTCTGTGTGCTGATATTAAATCTTTGAATCGCTTTCATCACACCGTTTATTACGCCGCCAAAAATGTAAATGTTATTGCCCACTATAAAAGTCATGCGCTGGCGCGGCGGGTCGGGTGAGGGTGAATTAAAAGAAATTCCATCTTCCCGCGCACTTAAGTTGTACGCCTGAATATATGATAGTGTGTCTCCGGGTGTAGCCGGGTCGCCACCGATTATATAAAAATTATCTCCCACAATTTGACCGGTAGAAAATAATCTGCCAAAATTTTTATTACGGCGATATACTGAAGCAAGATTAGTAACAATTTTATAATCCCACGATTCAATTGTGTTTTTATCAGTTGAGGCGTCAACTGTACCTCCGAAATACATAATACTGCTCTTCCAAATATCCGCAACAAATTGGTCTCTCGGCTGAAGCATCCTGCCAACCATCTTCCAAGTATTTTTTTCAACATCATATTCTTGAATCCAATCAACCGCGCTTTGCAATGAATCCGAGTATCCGCCCAGTATATAAATTTTACTGCTCTGGGCGGCAATATCATAAACAACCTGTCCGCCGGAAACCGGATAAGGCATTTTACCAACTACACGCCACCGCAGCTGCGCCTGGCTCATTCCGGCAGTAAATAAAATGAATACTATTAGTAATATCTTTTTCATTTTTAAAAACTCTTTTTACATAAATGCTTAACACCGAACAATTTATTTGCTCTTCAAAGTAAAGTTGAGTTTAAGCGTATCGCCCGCCCTGACATTATAGGAAGTATCAATGTCTTTGTAATTACTTCTTTTAATCTTTATTCCAATAAAACCCGGGGCAACTCTTACCAAACGCAACGGAGTCTGCCCCTTTTTTTCACCGTTGACGTAAACGTCTCCCCATGGATTAGAATTGAAATTAATAAATCCCATTTTTGAATTGAGATTTATATTGAGCCGTGTTACAGAATCGGCCTTGACCTTCACCATTTGCGCCGGATAAGGCGGATACTCCGGATTAACAAAATTTAGTGTGTAGTTTCCCTCAAGTAATTTTATCGGTTTGTTCAAAGGTGTTGTGTCAAATTTTTCACCATTAATATATATATCAACCCAGGGTTCAGCCGAAATAAATAACCCGCCGTAGCCAATTGATTTGTTTTGGTCCGAATTGGAATTCTGCAACGGTTTGTTTGTATCAAGTTTTTGTGATGGCTCTTGATTTTTATTATCAACAAGCGGCTCTTTTAATTTATTCAGATCAACTTGATCTTTTGTTTGTGGATTTTGCTGCTGTAAGCTATTCGGTTCTTCAGACTTATTATTTTGAGATACATTTTCTTTATCGTTGCCAGCAATAGATTTATCCTGACTCTGCCGATTCAACATCGGAACAACAAAAATTGCCGCTATACCAAGAAAAATTACCACAATAAAAATCCATGCAAGTTTAGATTTATTTCCTTCTCTATCAACGTTGTTAATTACAATTGTCGGTTGATCAACATGAACATTCATTTCATCTAAAATTTCTTCGGCAGATTCGTAACGCTGACCTATATTTTTCTTCAGCATTTTAAAGAGAATGTCTTTTATTAATTCCGGCTGCTCTTCCGCCAAATTAGAAACTTCGTTTTCATCATAAGCCATTATTTCATTCAGCGTAAGACTTACGTTGTCCCGCAGGAAAGGATTCTTTCCGGTAAATAGTTCAAAGAATACAACGCCGGCAGAAAATATATCGCTCTGGGGAGTAAGTTTTGCGCCGCGCACCTGTTCCGGACTCATATAGCTCGGTGTTCCAACGATCGAATATGGATTTGTTACAAAGTTATCTTCGGCAGAAAGAGCTAATCCAAAGTCGCCCAATTTTACATTGAGATTCTTATCTATGAAAATATTTTCCGGCTTAATATCGCGGTGTATAATTTGATTCTTGTGCGCGTAATCCAATCCTTTCAAGATCTGGATCATCACATGTTCTTTTTGTTCCGGTGTAAGAGTTTTTGTTTTGAAAATATTTCGGAGCGATTCTCCTTCGATATATTCAAATGAAATGTAGAAGAACTCTTTGCTCATACCGAAATCCAGAACTTTGATAATGTTCGGATGATCGAGTTTGGCAAGAATTTTTCCTTCACGCTTGAAACGTTCTACCATTGAAGGATCCGGCAGTTTCTGCGTGTTCAGAACTTTGAGAATAATTTTTTTACTTAGATAAATATGATTGGCAAGAAATACGGCGGCATGCTCATCTTTCTTGAGCACTTCAATTATCTGAAATTTTTCGAACAATATTTCCGATGTAAGAGAAGACATTTTATTGCTCGCCCATTTCTTTCAGTTTCAGTTGAATCCATCTAACAGAAACATCCAAAGATTTAGCCGTCGATGTCCTATTGTGATTAAATTCCTCCAGCCTCTTTTTGAGAAGCAGCATTTCATATTCTCTAAGTGTTCCTTGAAAAGTTTCCACTACTGCCTGATCTTCAAGGATAATGTGATCTGCGTGTAATTTATTTCCGTCGCATAGAATGAGAGCTCGTTGAATTACATTTATTAATTGTCGGATATTTCCAGGCCAATAATAACTTTCTAATTTCTTTATCGCGGCAGAATCAATTAACATGTCTTTATTGCCGATTTTTTTAATAAAGAAATCTACCAGCAAAGGAATATCACTTCTTCTTTCGCGAAGAGGCGGAACACGAATTGGGAAAACATTCAATCTGTAGAACAAATCTTCCCGGAAAGACCCATCTTTTACAAGGGATTGTAGATCTTTGTTCGTTGCAGTAATAATACGAACATTAATTTTTCTTACTTTGACATCTCCAAGCCGGATAATTTCTCTATTTTCAAGAACTCGCAATAGTTTTGCCTGAAGAGCAATGGAAATATCAGCAATCTCATCCAAGAAAAATGTTCCACCATCAGCGGCTTCAAGTAATCCTTGTTTATCTGTATTTGCACCGGTGAACGCGCCTTTTTTGTAACCGAATAATTCACTCTCCAAAAGATTATCCGGAATCGAGCCGCAGAACTGTGCAAGAAAGGGTTTATCTTTTCTCTTGCTCAAATCATGTATTGCTTTTGCAGCAATTTCTTTTCCCGTTCCGCTCTCGCCGGTAATTAAAACTGTAGTGTCAGTAAGCGCAACCTTATAAAGAATCTGAGAAAGGTTACGCATCACGGAACTTTCACCAATCATGTCGGGAATTTCGAACAATGACTGTAGTCGATTAGTGAGAATTTGATTTTCTTTTTCCAGTTCTTCCAATTTAATAATACGGTCGAGTGCGAGTGAAACAAGATTGGAAAAAAAACTCAAGAATAAAAGATTCTCGTCCGTAAACTCGCGGCGGTCTAGCTGGCTATCAGCAACAATTACGCCCCAGACTTTTCCGTCTCTAACAATCGGAACACCAATAACAGATTTAATGCGTTGTATCTGAACGCTTTCAAATTGCGAGAGATGGGGATCGCTCATTACATCGTGGTATAGAAGCGGTTTTTTTTCTTTAATTACTTTTTGAAGAATGCCAGAAGAAAATTCGTGAAGATCAGTTATTGTTTCATTGGAAATTTTACGTGCCGAGATAATTGAAAAATTATCATTCTCTTCATCATACTTAACAAACAAGCCCCGTTCGGCATTTATTACGTTAATGACAATATCAATCGCATCTTCTATCAATAAATCCTGGCGAGTAGCCGAATTGAGTATCTGAGTGAATTCATAGAGTGATTCGAACTCATCTTTAGAAAGATTTTTTATATGATTAATATTTTCTTTGAAAAAATTACTCATTGATAGAACTTCTCAATTTTTTATTGAACAACAAACGATGCCGGCAAAGAGCGGGCTCTGTTTTGAAAATCATCAACAACCCAAATGACCCAGAAATATTGACCCGCTGGCAAATTATTTATTTCCGGTATGTCTGATGTAAATTCAACTTTCTCTTTTGAAAAACTTGTGGGTCCATATACCAATTTTGGAGAATTGCCTTCCGTGTAAATCTCAAAATTATAACTGAAATTAAACCCTGGCAAAAATCTATTCCAGACAAATTTTACGGGCTTCTTTACAACTTCCAGATTTGCGGGAGATTGAAAAATAATATCCTGTCTTATTGTTCTTTTAATTGTTGAAAAGCCGATTTTAAATTCTTTACCAGTTTTATCATAAACACTTATCTCAAAATTTTCTCCTATTCCTTCATCCATAGAACTCAGATTCAAGTCGGCTGGTGAAAATTTGTTTTCATAGAATCCGGAAGATGATTTAAATGAAAGACTTTTATTTATGTTCAGTTCGGTACAGCGCACAAAAACAGAAGCCACATCATTTTCGGGATCCGAAATTTTTGCCTTAACATAAAGTGTGTCGCTTTGAACTGTCGGATATCTGTTCACAACACTCGTGTAAATTACAAGACTATCGAGTTTCGGAATCGAATTGAGATAAGCATCAACGTGCTGAGTTCTCTGATTTATAAGGTTGATAAGGAGAGAATCGTTGCTGTATCCGTCCTTTTCAAAATAGATCCATCCTTGTTTCTGTGGCAGCTGATCAATTGTAAATTTTCCCGCGGCATCTGTTTGAACCAATTGATTTTGAGCTTTCCAAAAAACTTTTACTCCTGGAATAGGCTGATGAGGTAAAGCCGCCGTTTGGATTGTTCCCTCAATGGCAGCAAGCTGGTAATCTGGGTTCAGCGGATCGAGCGGATTTAACCTTGGTGCATCACACGAAAATGCGGCACTGATCAAAATCAGCGATATTATACCACGAAAAATTTTCATATAAGGTTCAATTCCCTAGCGAAAAAACCATTCCCTTCAAAAACAAAGATAAATAAAAGCCAAAAGACTTGTGGCAAATATGCAGGAAATAATTCTAATTATAAACTCAAAAATAGACTTCCTGTGGAATAGAGCACGGCATTGCCGGAGATTGTGACGCGGTCTCCGCGTTCTTCGCAAAGAAGTTCGCCCATTCTTTTTGAAACTTGAAGCACACGAAAATTTTTCTTACCCAATTTTTCAGACCAATATGGAACAAGAACTGTGTGCGCAGAGCCGGTTACTGGATCTTCATCAATTCCTTCGTTGGGAGCGAACATTCGGGATACAAAATCTACTTCATTTCCTTGTGCAGAAATTATAACCGCATGCGGGTGTATCTGTTTTATCAATTCAATTTTCGGCTGATAATTCCGAATGTAATCTTCCGAATCGAAAACAACTAGAAGATAAAATCCGTTTTCTAGAACTTCCAGCGGTTCTTTATCAAAACACTTTTTGACTGCCTCACTCATTTTTACCGGTCTTGGTTTGTGAATTGGAAAATCGAGCGTAAGCAATTCTCCGTTTCGTTCAACAATTAATTCACCGCTTTTAGAGATAAATTTAATTTTTGTAGAATTCTTTTCAATGAAATTGAAAATCACATAAGCTGATGCAAGTGTTGCATGTCCGCACAAAGGAACCTCGCTTACAGGAGTCATCCACCTAATATGATAGTGTTCTTTTTCTTTGACAAAAAAAGCTGTCTCAGATAAATTATTTTCTGCCGCAATATTTTGAAGAGTGGTATCATCCAGCCATTTTTCAAGCGGAACTATTGCGGCGGGATTTCCGCCAAATAATTTAGATGTGAACGCATCAACTTGATAGATTGGTAATGTCATACTATTCTCCTTCATAATCTTGCTCATGATCTTTCGGAAACGAAGAATAAAATCAAAAGCCTGGTTATTTGAAATACATTTTTTTGTGCAAAAAAGGAATTAACGCGACTTTCAAACCTTCAACGTAAAGCTCTTTTCTATTCATTACACCATTTGTAAAAAATCCGATAGCACCGTGTTTCTGTTTTGTGTTCTGCTGATTCATAATTTCATCCATAACATCGCCAAGCTCTATTCCCATCAAAAGTTTTTCAACTACATTCTGTGGTAATTCAAAATGAGGCGACAATCCAAATCCAACTCTTCCCTCTTTATCAACAACACACATACAGCCAAAGGCAAACCACTTTTCAAATTGTTTAGCAATACCGCCTTCAATTCCCACAAAATAATCGGCGGAAAGATTTTGAGTAAAGTTAAGTTCTTTTAGTTTCATTGCCCGGTTTTGCGCACCAACAAAAGTTTGGTCTCCTACCGGCTGCGACGAAACACCGGATTCAACATCAATCCCGATGGTTTCGATATTGTCATAATAATTTATGAATGCTTCTTTAACTGAATCAATCTTAACGGGATTTTTCGATCCTACCAGAACTTTCATTTTACCGCCTTTAAAAAGAAATAATGCTTTAAAGAATACAAAAATAATTTGTTATTTTTTCATGGGATTGTTGATTACTTTTCACGGCAGCCCTTGCATATCTTCACTTTTATAAAATTATTGCGGAGAATTTATGAAGAATCAACTCTTTTTTGTCTTCTTGATATCATCCCTTCTTTTAGTTAGCTGCAGCAATGGTCAAAAAGAAATTCAGACTGCGTTGGATAAAATTAATGCTGACGGGTTAAAAGAAAAGATTTCAATATTAGCTTCTGATGATTTTAAGGGACGCGCTCCGTCAACCTTGGGAGAAGAACGAACCATCAAATATCTTAAAGATCAATTCAAGAAGATTGGACTAAAACCGGGTAACGGAAACAGTTATTTGCAGGAAATTCCTTTTGTTAAGATTACCACAGATTTAAATTCAATTTCCGCCGTCATTAGAAGTAAAAATGAAACATTGAATCTTTCCGTTCCAAAAGATTTTGTTGTTGGAACAACGAGAATTGTGGACAACACTTCATTAAAAAACTCCGAAATGATTTTTGCCGGTTACGGAATTGTTGCTCCAGAATATAACTGGAATGATTACGCCGGACTTAATGTAAAAGGTAAAACAGTTGTTGTGCTTGTTAACGATCCGGGATTTGCTACCGGAGATAAAAATTTATTCAACGGTAAAGCGATGACATATTACGGAAGATGGACTTATAAATTTGAGGAAGCCGCAAGACAAGGTGCCGCGGGCTTAATAATTATTCACGAAACCGATGCCGCTGGTTATCCATGGAGCGTTGTTGAAAATAGTTGGACCGGAACTAGATTCTACTTAGAAACAGCGGACAAAAATATGTCTAACTGCGAATTCAACGGTTGGGTTACAACAGAAGCCGCACAGAAAATTTTTAAAATGTCCGGCTTAGATTACAAAAAAGAAATTGCCGCTGCCGCACAAAGAGGATTTAAACCAATCGCACTCTCTTCAAAGATCTCTATTTCGTTCAAGAGTAAATTCGCTTATACAAAATCCAATAACGCCATCGCTGTTCTGCCGGGAAAAGAACTAGCCGATGAATATATTATTTATACCGCACACTGGGATCATTTTGGTGTAAGACCTAGCACTGCACAAGGAGATTCAATATTAAACGGGGCTTTAGATAACGCAACGGGAGTAGCTGGTATATTACAAA
>JAKAMS010000415.1 GCA_021812745.1 Bacteroidota bacterium
TGCTAATAAAATCTTAAAAATCACTTGTGCTGTTATTAATTCTAAAACTAGTTTTATTAATAATTATCAATCGGTGAATCCTTTGCTTCTTAAAACCGCTTGACTTTGTCATAATATTCAGAATGACAATTCAATTATTTATTTCCGTTTTTCAATTTCCTTGTCGTTAAGAATGCTGTGATGAATCCTAACCCGGTCATTGCAACAACCCAGAAACCCATCCATTCGCCTTCAACATCGTGATCTGAAAATTTGTCAACGTTGTTGGCAATAGTCCACTGTTGAAATAGAAATCCAAGCCCTATTCCAAGTCCTACAAATAGTATGATGATTCCAAGTTTGAGCATTAGGAAAGGATCTCGTTTTGTTCTAAGGAGTTCCATCATCTGTTCAATGGATAATCCTTTTTCAATCATCATCTGTTTTTCTTTTGAACGGAAAAAGATGTAAGTAACAATTACTAATCCCGTTACTAAAAAGAAAATCATTCCAACTATATCGCCACCGTGCATTTTATACCTCCTTTTGTTATTTACCGTTTTTGACTGAAACTCTCACCGCAAGGTTACTATCAATTTTATTTTTCTTTTGAATCTATTCTATTATTTTAAGAACAGATTTATTCGTTCACTTCTTTGGACTTGCATACATGTTCAAAAGGTTACAAAAAATATTCAGTAAAAAGTGTAACCTTGTTATGTGCTGTTTGGTCTAATGCAGTAATGAAATACTTAAGCGACATAGAAATAATTGATTCGATCAACCGAGGGAATGTTTCGGATTACTCTCTTTTGGTGAACAGATATAAAGATAGAGCGTTTTCTCTTCTAAGACGTTTATTAAAGAATGAAATGGATGCCGAAGAAGCTCTTCAGGATAGTTTCTTAAAAGCTTTTAATTCGCTCAAAAGTTTCAGACATGACGCAGCGTTTTCAACTTGGTTCTATAAAATAGTTTACAACACAGGCTTGACTGTAATCTCTTCTAAGAGAAGAAAGATTGAACTTGAGATGAGTTCAATTGACGACGAATTTGATCTTGCTAGTCACGATAACGAAGTTTATAGTACGGCAGATAATTCCCGTCAGTATATATTGAAGATGGTTGATAAACTTCCGGTCCGGGGGGCGCTGGTTGTGATCTTATTTTATATGGATGGAATGTCGCTCAGCGAAATAAGCCAGGTGATGGGAACATCGCTTGTTAATACAAAAGTTTTATTACACCGGTCGCGCAATGCTTTGAAGGATCTTCTTCTTAAGCATAACTATCAGGAGGAAATGTTATGAGCAGTATAAATGATGAAATTTTGAATAAGTATATAGACGGAGAATTGGACTTTGCCGAAGTTGAAATGGTGAAGAACGAACTTGAAAAGGATAATATGATGGTTGCAAAACTGCAAGTTTTGAGAATGGTTGATAGTTCATTGCGTCAAATGGAAGTTGAACATACATCGGGCAATTTTACAGATAATGTAATGAAAGCAATTTCCGCGGCTAAGAAAGCAGTCAAACCAAAAATTAATTATTTCTTCGTCTCAATCATTTCAATCTTTTCTACGGGAGTTATTGCTGTGCTTGTTGCCGCAATTCAATCATATCAAAAAGATAACTCTCCATCTGCAATTACGCCTTATGCCGATAAAGTGAAACAAATGTTTAGCCAGAATCTAACTGCTATTCAAAGTATCTTTTCTAATCCGGGTGTAATTCTCGTAATCTCGGTTTTATCATTAATTCTTTTGATTACAGCTTATTTTACTTTTGAATCGCACAAAAATTTTACGAAGAAGCTGAACAGCATTTCGCATTAATCTCCTTGAATTGAATTTAACTTTCTTCTCAGAGACGACTGATTAGCGTATCAGCCATACTTTCGATATTTTTGCCTCCACAATAAAAAAGAAGAATATGTCACATAAATCGGGATTTGTTTCTATTGTAGGAAAACCCAATGTTGGTAAATCAACATTGATGAATGCTCTTATCGGTGAAAAACTTTCCATCACTACAAACAAGCCGCAAACCACGCGTAAAAAAATTCTTGGAATTCTTTCTACTGAAGATTACCAGATTATTTTTCAAGATACGCCCGGCATTCTTAATCCGGAATATCTCTTGCAGGAGAGAATGCTGGAATATGTTTATCAATCAGTAAAAGATTCCGAATTGATTCTGTTCATAATTGATATTAATGCTGATCCAAACGGATCTCAAACACTTTCCGATGAACGGGTCGCAAAAATTTTTGAGAACACACAATTAAAAAAGATTTTACTGATTAACAAGATTGATCTGTCGAATCAAAATGTCGTTGAAAGTTTGATTAAAGATTTGTCCGCAAAAGGAATTTTCGAAAAGATAATTCCAATTTCCGCCGCGGAAGGATTTAATCTTTCTTCGATTACAGAATCAATACTTGAATTTCTTCCGGAACATCCAAAATATTATCCCGATGATCAATTGAGTGATGAAAACGAACGGTTCTTTGTCTCCGAAATTATTCGTGAAAAAGTTTTTGAAAGATACAGAGATGAAATTCCATACAGCACAGAAGTAATAATTGCCGAATATAAAGAACGCGAAAATGCTAAAGATTTTATAAGTGCGGAAGTTGTTGTTGAGAAAGAATCTCAGAAACCGATTATTATCGGCAACAAAGGGGAAGCAATAAAAATGTTAGGTCAAGAAGCACGCGAAGCAATAGAAAAATTTTTACATCACGAAGTTTATCTTGAATTGCGAGTAAAAGTGCGCGAGAAGTGGCGTTCAAATCCGAATATGTTAAAAAGTTTTGGCTATAATGCGGATGACAAATAACACTGCTCAAAAAACTTCCGGTAAATTTGTTGGCGAGGGCGCTCTTCTTTTAATGACGATTCTTTGGGGCGGCACATTCGTGATAGTTAAGGAATCTCTTAACGACATTTCCATGATGCTCTTCATCGCTTTCCGATTTGGAATAGCCGCTTCAATTCT
>JAKAMS010000416.1 GCA_021812745.1 Bacteroidota bacterium
AACGTTTATGCCAGCGCGACGATGTTGATCTTGTATATTCTGCTCTTCCTTGGGAATGGCACGTTCCCGTTTGCCTTGAAGCAATGAATAACGGCAAGCATACCGCAACTGAAGTTCCCGCAGCTTATACAATTGAAGATTGCTGGAAACTTGTGGAGACTTCGGAAAAAACCGGAAAGTATTGCATCATGATGGAGAATTGTAATTACGATAAAACCGAAATGATGATTTTGAATATGGTGAAGAAAGGAGTGTTCGGCGAGCTGCTTCATACCGAATGCGGTTATCTTCACGATCTCCGCGCTGTTAAACACGATCTTGAAGGCGAAGGCGCATGGAGACGCGCACATGCAATGAAACGAAACGGTGATTTCTATCCTACACACGGACTAGGTCCGATTGCGCAATGCCTTGATATCAACCGCGGAAATTATTTTGATTATCTCGTATCGTTCGGCTCAAAGACGCGCGGACTTCATCTTTATGCAGAGAAAAGATTTGGCAAAGATAGTCCTCAAGCAAAAGAAAAATTTGTTTCAAGCGATGTGGTTACAACTCTTATTAAAACTATGAACGATGAAACAATTGTTGTTACACATGATACAAGTTCTCCCCGTCCTTACAGCAGAAACATTTATGTTCAAGGAACTAAAGGATTAATAAGAAAATATCCGGAACAAAAAATTTACATTGAAGAAGAAGGCAAACCGGATGCTTGGGAAAAAATTGATGAGTATATGAAAAAGTACGAACATCCTATATGGGTTGATCTTGAAGAAAAAAGTAAAGGCGCGGGACACGGCGGAATGGATTTTATAGAAGATTATAGATTAGTCAATGCGCTCTTAAAAGGTGTTGAGCCCGATATGGACGTTTATGATGCCGCAGTTATCAGTGCAGTTTGTGAGCTGAGCGAAAGATCAATTAAACAAAAAGGGATGCCGCAAAAGTTTCCGGATTTCACTCGCGGCATGTGGAAGAAGAAAAGAGAATTGATGGTGATGTAACGCGACAATTATTAACCAAAAGTTGAGGTAACAGATATATAAGATTCACTTGAAAGCTTACGCGGAAATCTGCTCGATCCGTATTATCCGTGTGCTGTTGCTATAAACACTATTCCATTCATTAGGAATATTATTTCTCTATTTTTCTTTTATAGATTACTAATCCAGGGTCGCAATGAAAAATTTTGTACTAGTTTTCATACTCACACTGTCAACTACGATCTTCTCACAACAGACAACCAACAATAAAAACAAAAACTTTGCATTAATAAATTCAACCGACTCGCCCGAACAAATAATTTCAAAAGCCGCGAATATCATTCCAACACAGCAGCAATACAACTGGCAGAAGATGGAGTTCCTCGCATTCGCACATTTCGGTATGAACACATTTACAGAAAACGAATGGGGTGCAGGAAAAGAAGATCCGAAATTATTCAACCCGACCAAATTTGACGCACGCCAATGGGTCCGTACTTTTAAGAATGCCGGAATTAAAATGTTGATCCTTACCGCGAAGCATCACGATGGATTCTGTTTATGGCCAAGTAAATACACAGAACACAGTGTAAAAAATTCTCTGTGGAAAAACGGCAAGGGCGATGTTGTTCGTGAAGTATCGCAAGCTTGCAAAGAATACGGTTTGAAGTTCGGCATTTATCTTTCGCCGTGGGACCGGAATAATCCAAGTTATGGAGATTCACCAAAGTACAATGAATATTTTTGCAATCAACTGCGAGAACTTCTTACAAATTACGGCGAGATCACCGAGGTCTGGTTCGACGGCGCCAACGGAGAAGGTCCTAACGGTAAGAAACAAGTTTACGATTGGCAATCATATTACAAAGTGATACGCGAACTTCAGCCGAACGCGGTAATATTCGGAATGGCACCGGATATCAGATGGGTAGGAACTGAATCCGGTTACGGAAGAGAAACGGAATGGAGCGTTATTCCGATTGATCTTTCAAAGATGAATGAAAAAATTGCAACGGAAAAAAATCCGATTGATGAAATTTATCAACCTCATGATATAATGGGCGAAGATCTCGGAAGCAGAGACAAAATAAAAAACGCAAACGGATTATTCTGGTATCCAGCAGAAACAGATGTTTCAATTCGTCCCGGATGGTTTTACCGCTCTTCCCAGGATACTATGGTTAAATCACCGGAAAAATTAGTTGATATTTATTTCAGCTCGGTCGGACGCAACAGCGTTCTCCTTCTAAATGTTCCTCCCGATAAGCGCGGATTGCTATCAAATTACGATAAAAAAAGTCTGATGGGGATGAAACACATTCTTAATAAAACCTTTAGAACAAATCTGGCACAAAACGCTAAAATAAAATCTGCCGGTATGAAGAAAACGTTTAATGCATCTCTCCTAATTGATAATAGTGCATACTGGACAACTATCGGGAAACTTGATACCGCATCAATCGAGTTCATTCTTCCAAAGGAAAGTACTTTTGATGTTGCTATGCTTCAGGAAGAGATTCGGGTTGGGCAGCGAATCGAAAAATTTCATTTCGATTTTTGGAATGGAGCCGATTGGATAAAATTTGTTGATGGTACAACTGTTGGTTATAATAGGTTGCTACATTTCAAACCAATAAAAACAAATAGAGTTAGACTTGTAATTGAACAATCACGATTGAACCCGACAATTTCCAACTTCGGTTTGTATAAGTTGGTTTACTAAAAAAAGGAAATCATCATGAAAAATAATTTCTTCCCTTCATTCATGATTATAATCTTGTTCTTTTTCTGTAACATCTCTGCTCAAGAGTATCTTCAAAAATATTATCCGGAAACCGATCCGCTTGTGCTCAAGCAATTGGAAAAATGGCAGGATATTAAATTCGGTCTGCTGATGCATTGGGGTCCATATTCTCAATGGGGCGTGGTTGAATCTTGGTCTATCTGTTCCGAAGACGAAGGTTGGGAAAGAAGAAAAATTGATAATTACGTTGA
>JAKAMS010000417.1 GCA_021812745.1 Bacteroidota bacterium
CGATTCCCAAATTTTCTATTGTGATTTTTGCCATGAAGGTTTTTCCCATCTCGGCATACTTTGAAATAGTTGAAAAATTACTAATTGACAGATCGAAATTTTTTGACACAACGGAATTAATTTTTCCAGGACTAGCTCTAAACTTGCTAATTGATGTTTTCCAGTTTGTTGAATCTATGCTCGAAACGTTAACACTAATGCGTTCTAATGATTTATTGCCAACGCCGCCTCCCCATGTGGCTGAATACTTAAGAGAGTCTATTGTTTCTCCAAGATCACTTTTTAAAATAATATCATCGCCGCTGTTCCCAAGAGAAGGAAGTGATTTGATAATTAACTTTGATGGAATCTGATAGTAATCTGTAATTGAAACATTATTACTAACTACTAAATATTCTCCTGGACTCAAAATATAATCAGCTGTAGAAATTGTAGAGAGGGAAGTATTATCGCCAATCTTCCAGTTTTTTAGATTGAAAACTCTGTTTGATCTATTGTACAATTCAATCCATTCCGGTTCACCGCTTGCGGGCACATACATTATTTCATTAATGACTATTTCATTTGCTGTTGCCGGTCGTTCTATTGCGTTGAATTTGAAAAGCAAATTATTGTTTGACGCGTTCTCGTCTTGCGCAAAATTTACAACTGCAATGAAATAATAAATCCCGGCAGTATCAGCAAAAATAGTTTTTTGAATTATAAGAGAATCACCATTTGCTAGAGCGGTGTAATCTTGGTTAAATATTAATTCCTCTGTCTGACCGACGGAATCATTGTTGGCATCACTAAAAATTGTAACCGAAAAATTTGCGGCGGGTAATTTTCCTAAATTTTTTAACAGCATAGATATTCTTACTGAATCTTCAGCTTTCGGCACTTCCGGCGTTATGCCCACAAATGTTAATTGCAAATCATAATCAAGCTGAGATACTGAGTTCTTCTTTCCAGGTGTGCCATGGAGTCTGAGAGAATTTTTCCAGTTTGAAACAGAGTTGTCTTTGCTTAGCAAGACTTTCTCGTCAGAAATGCCGGCAGTATTGTCTGCCGAGTAAGTGTAAGCATCAATAGTTTGACCGGAGGAATTTATTAGCAATACATCCCGGCTTGATGTATTTGCCATTCCGGTAGAACCAAAATTATTTGTGCTTATCTTTAGAACAATTACGTTGGCAGGTATTATTGTTTTATAAATCCCGCTGTTGTAATCATAATTCCCTTGTAGAATAACCGCAAATTTACCGGGACCCAATAAAGTGCCGCCGATGAATGAAATAATATTATTGCTGGATGAAGTAGAGTATTTGAATTTGTAGTTAGTAAGGTCAATTGTTTCGACTGCGGATGTATTATAGAGTTCAATAAACTCGCCGTTAGATTCGCTGGGATAAAACATGATCTCACTAAACGTAAGCGCGGAGCCTGATTGAGCCGGTGTTTTATAAGGTATACAAAAAGCAAGAAAGGCAGC
Organism: Bacteroidota bacterium; assembly: GCA_021812745.1. Next base: position 1,472 of record JAKAMS010000417.1, read on the forward strand.
GCATAGAAAAATAATTTTCTTTTGCATTTATATGTAATGCGTTGTTGTTACAACTAATAATTACATAATTATCTTTCTTGTATTATCCCCCAAGCAGAATAAATTTATCCGTAAAAGGGATAAACAGTCATTCAACAACAACAAATTTAACAGATCCGGAAGCGAACTTCCATTAAATATTTTTACTCAATTTATAATGATTGTTTCAACTGCAAAAAATTTTCTGAACTGTTTTAATGATGCTTAGATTTCGAATTATTTCTTTTTTGCGAAAGACATTTTTTCTTAATTTGCATTACACCATTGATCACTAAACTAGAGCGCTTTTATGAAACGTTTATTCCGAAGTTTACTTTTTATCTTATTAGTTGTTACCACAGTTGTTTCATCACAACAAGATCCGGTAATAAAAAAAATTATTGAGATTGGAAAATCTGACAATCAGACAATGCGTCATCAGGATATTTTATGTAACAGAATCGGAGGAAGAATCACCGGCTCTGATGCTTACGGTACAGCTTGCAATTGGGTAATGAGTGAATTAAAAAACTGGGGTTTGCAAGTAAAGTTTGATGAAGTCGGGGAAGTCCCAGTTGGATTTAACCGCGGACCATGGTCTGGCAAGATGATCAAACCCGCAGAGAAAAATTTGGAATTTGTAACACCATCTTATACAGCCGGAACAAAAGGAGTTCAACGCGGGCATGTTGTTATTATGCCAAAGACAGATGCTCAATTCGATTCGATGAAAAGTAAAATGAAAGGCGCTTGGGTTTTGATTGAAGGAGAAAATACAGGCTGGCCGCGCGACCGCGATTCTGTTGTCTCGCTTACAAAGAAATTAACGGCTGTTGGTGCGCTTGGAACAATTCAACTCACAAAAGTGCCGATCCGCTGTCTGGATTCACGCTGCGTAAATTCATGGAATAACCTTCCAACTCTTTGCGATATTAAATTGGTTGATACTCAATTCAACGAAATAAAAGCGATGGTTGAAAAAAATGAAGAAGTTATTCTTGAATTTGATATTCGGAATTTTTTCAAACCCGGCCCGATAAAATATAATAATGTCGTTGCAACAATTCCGGGCGAAGAGATTTCCGACGAGTATGTTGTACTTGGCGCACACCTGGATTCTTATGACATTGCAACCGGCGCGGTTGATAACGCTTCGGGTGTTAGTCCAATGTTGGAAGCTGTTCGGATGCTGATGAAAGCCGGCGCAAAACCGAAAAGAACAATTATGCTTATTCTTTTTGCCAATGAAGAACGCGGATTAGTAGGTTCAAAATCATGGGTAAATAAAAACAAAAATATTCTTGAAAAAATTTCTGCAATGATCAACAAAGACTTCGGTACAAATCCTATTGTTGGAGTTTCCGTACCAAAAGTTATGGCGGATGATTTCAAAAAAATTATTGAACCAATTGAAAGCGCAAATCTTAAGTATCCCTTAGCATTCACAGAAAGTGGTCAATTCAGAAAAGCAGGACGCGGAGGCAC
>JAKAMS010000418.1 GCA_021812745.1 Bacteroidota bacterium
GTACATTCATTTGGCGAACCGGGAATGATGGTCTATTGGTTCTTAGTAATATTTCTCTCTCTCTTCACAATTCTTGGAATAGGCGGAATCATATACCGCTGGAAATTTCTAACTCTACATTTTACATTTGAAGAAAATGTACTTTCCCGCGAACTAGCTTTGTTCACAGGTTCCGTTGCATTGATAGCTTCAGCTATCATTGTTTTAGTCGGAACTTCTGCTCCAATAATCGGCAAAACAGTTCAGACGAGTTTTTATAATGAACTGAATCTTCCCATTGCTATTATAATTGGTCTGCTAAACGGTTTAAGTATTCTCTTAAAGTGGAAATTCACAGAGGGAAAAGATATTTGGAAGCAGTCGCAGTTTGCAGTTATAGCCACTGTTGTATTAACACTTCTGATTGTAATCGTTGGCGGTGTTCATAATCCAATGCTGGTTCTTTTAGCATTCTCATCGGCATTTGCTCTCTTTGTAAATGGTGAGGTTGCATATAAAATATTCCGCGGCAGAAAATCATTTATTGGACCTTATGTTGCTCATATCGGCATTTCGCTTTTTCTGGTTGGTGTTCTTGCAACCGCCGGTCATTCACAGCAAAAACAAATTGATCTTGTTAAGGGAAAAACCGTTAGTATGTTTGGTAACGATGTTACATTCAAAGGAATAGAACCATTTGAGAATGGTAAGAAATATAGAATGAACATCGAAGTTAAAAACGGAAACAGTATTAGAACAATTGCACCAGTTATGTATATAGCAGAGTTTAATAACAGTCTGATGCGCGAGCCTGATATATTAGTCGGTTTTACAAAAGATTTTTACATAGAACCGATCAGCTATTCCGAAGGAAACGAAAACAGTAATACAACTTCGGTTACAATTAGCAAAGGTGAAACTCAATCGTATAACGGTGTGGATATTACATTTGATCAATTCGATTTTCCGCCAGAAGTACGCGACGCTATGATGGCCGGTAAAGATTTTCAGATCGGGGCTAAACTTTCTGTTAAGTATAATAACAAAACGGAAGCGGTTGAACCAATCTATAAAAGCATTGGCGGCAAGCAGGAACATATACCTGTTGATTTGAAAGATGCAGATGTTAGAATTAAACTCGGCAGTATGGACGCTTCCGGAAAAGTTAATCTGGAATTATCAAAAATATCAACAGCTAACAATTCAAATGAAATTCAGCAGGAAGTTCTAACAATTGATGCCAGCGTTAAACCGTTCATTAGTTTGGTGTGGATTGGCGTGCTGACAATGGTGGCTGGATTTTTAATCTCGGCATTCAGAAGATCGAAAGAGTCACTTGTATAGTAATTAGCTGTGAGCTATTAGTCTTTAGAAAAGAAAACCCGGTATTAGCCGGGTTTTTTTTGTTCTCTCCGCAATTCTCATCATACTTTTATTGTGTCTAATTCAGATTGAAACGAAAAATGTATTACCTATAAAGTTGATTAAACTTTTTATACATTCCGTTGGTTAAATGGTAGCTATCACTTATTAATCATAGGAAATGAATAACACGAAAGACAGGCCAAAAGAAAAAGCAGGCAGAATTGATTTAATGTTCCGCGCCCTTAAGTATAAGAATTTCCGGCTCTTTGTTGGCGGACAAAGTCTCTCTCTTATTGGAACGTGGATCCAAATGGTTGCAATGACCTGGCTTGTTTACCGGCTTACTCATTCCCCTTTGATGTTAGGTGTTGTAGGATTCTCGGGACAAATACCCGCTTTCGTTTTAGGACCGCTCGCGGGAGTTCTAGCCGACCGCTGGAACCGCCACAAGATACTTTTAGTAACACAATCACTCGCGCTTGTTCAAGCGTTGATTTTATCGCTCCTGGTTTTTACTAATCTTGTTGAAGTCTGGTATCTAATTGCTCTAAGTATTATGCTTGGTATAATCAATGCGTTAGATATGCCCATCCGTCAATCTTTTGTAGTTGAAATGATTGAAAACCAGAAGCAGGATTTAGGCAACGCAATTGCGCTTAACTCTACAATGGTTAATACTGCAAGGTTAGCCGGTCCTTCTATTGCCGGTATACTTGTTGCGTCTGTTGGTGAAGGATGGTGCTTTTTAATAAATGCTGTTAGTTACGTTGCTGTAGTTATTTCATTATTAAGAATGAAACTTGATCCTTACGAAGTTAAGCACGTTAAAAAGGAAATTATCAGCGAGTTAAAAGAAGGATTCAAATATACATTCGGCTTTCTGCCAATTAGATATCTAATTACTCTTCTTGCTGTCGTCAGTCTTGTATCAACGCCTGTTACTATGCTGGCTCCGGTAATAGCTACAAAATATTTGCACGGTAATGCCAGCACCTATGGATTTTTAATCGGCGCTTATGGTTCCGGCGCTTTAATAGGTGCGGTATTTCTGTTAAATAAAAAAAATGTTTTGGGAATGGGAAGATTAATTGCGGCGGCAGTTGTTTTATTTGGATTGGGAACCGTAGCATTTTCGTTCTCAAGATCTTTTCCGCTCTCCATTTTTCTTTTAATGATTACCGGACTTGGAATGATGCTTGAAGTCGCTTCAACAAATACGATTGTCCAGACAATAGTTGAAGAAGATAAACGGGGCAGGGTAATGAGTTTTTACGCTATGGCTTTTAGAGGCATGTCCCCTTTTGGAAGTATTATAGGAGGAGGACTGGCGACTTTAATAGGTGCGCCGTTAACTTTATTCGGCGGCGGATTGGTTTGCTTATTGGGAGCTCTCTTCTTTTATAAAAAACTTCCTCTGCTGCGTCCGCTAATCCATCCAATTTATCTACGTATGGGAATTTTACCGGTTGTTGCTCAGGGTGTCCAGGATGCTTCGCGGGTTGATTCACCTACTGTAGATTAATCTACGAATGTAGGGAATGGCCTGTGACCATTCCGTTTTGCTTAACCCACTTGAATGCCATTCAAGCGTCTATCGGTTGTGATTTGATCTCCCTTTTAAAA
>JAKAMS010000419.1 GCA_021812745.1 Bacteroidota bacterium
ATATTACAGAAAGGAAAAAAGCTGAGACCGCACTTGTTGATAGTGAAGAAAAAATGCGTACGATTGTTGAAGGAACTCCATATCTTTTCTTTTACACACAAGACAATAATGCCAATATTACTTACATTTCTCCTTCAATCGAAAAAATAACCGGGTATACAGTTGATCAATGGCTCGGTCAAAAACATTGGTTTGTCACAGATTCGGGAATCAATAAGCTTGCAAAAGAAAAAACCCACGCTCATCTCCGGGGTGAATCAGTTAAAGAAACCATATTTATCGAAATTACTCACGCTAACGGCAATAATATTCTGCTAGAAGTTTATGAAAATCCGATTATAAAAGAGAACAAAGTTGTTGGACTTCAAGGCATTGCCCGCGATATAACAGAACAGAGAAAACTCGAGCAAGAACGTTTTCAATTGTTGAGCATTTTAGAAAACAGTTTAAACGAAATTTATGTTTTTGATTCCTCTACACTCAAGTTTGAATACGCTAATCACGGTGCTCTTCAAAATATCGGCTATACTCTGGAAGAGATGAAAAACTTAACTCCCGTTGATATCCAACCGGAATACAACAATGAAACTTTTAGACAAGCAATCGAACCGTTAATAAATGCTCAGCAAGAAAAATTAGTTCTCGAAACAATACATAAAAGAAAAGACGGAACAAATTATCCGGTGGAAATTCATTTGCAATTGCATAAGCTGGAAAATAAAAGCGTCTTCTTTGCAATAATAAATGATATAACCGAACGCAAAAAAACAGAGAACGCGCTGAAAGAGAGAGAAGCTTTCTTAAACAATCTTCTTACAACAATGCCCATACCTGTTTTCTATAAAGACACTAACGGGAATTACATTGACGCTAATACCGCTTTTACTTCCCTCTTCGGTTATTCGAAAGAACAGTTAATCGGTAAAAGTATTTTTGACCTTTATCCAAAGGAATTGGCTGAAGTTTATTTCGCAAAAGATAAAGAACTTTTTGAAAATCCCGGTGATATTCAAATCTATGAGTCACGCTTATTGAGTGCTAATGGTGAACACCATGACGTAGTATTCCATAAAGCGGTATTTAGAAATGACAAAGGAGAAATATCCGGTTTAATTGGTGCTGCCTTAGACGTTACCGAACGCAAACACGCTGAAGAAGCGCTGCGCAAAAGTGAAGAAAGACACCGTACAACTCTATACAGTATTGGCGATGGCGTTATTGCTACCAGTAACCGCGGTTTCATAAACCAAATGAATCCTATTGCAGAAAGTTTAACGGGCTGGAGCGAGCAAGAAGCCAGGAACAAACCGCTTGAAGAAATTTTTACGATCGTTAATGAAACAACCCGGAGTTCCGTTGAGAATCCCGTGCACAAGGTCTTGAAAGAAGGCAAAATTGTCGGACTTGCTAATCATACTCTTCTAATTTCAAAAGACGGAACAGAGATTCCTATAGCAGATAGCGGCGCCCCGATTAGAAATGAAAATGGTGATATTGACGGCGTTGTACTTGTATTCCGCGATCAATTAAAAGAAAGAGCAGCGCAAAAAATTCTGGAAGAAAGCGAGGCGCAGTTAAAACAATCCCAGCGTGTGGCGCGTATCGGCTATTATATTTTTGATATTACTGCCGACACATGGTCGAGTTCCGAAATGCTGGATGAGCTTTTTGGCATTGATAAAAATTATAAACGCAACACCGAAGGCTGGTTGAATCTTATACACCCCAATCACCGGGAGGAAATGACGGCTTATCTAACAAATCATATTCTCCAGGAGAAAAAAGAGTTTAACAAAGAGTACAAAGTTTTGAGAAAGAGTGATAGCGCCGTATTCTGGGTTTATGGACTCGGAAGTCTGGAACTTGATAAGAACGGCAACCCGGTAAAAATGTTCGGAACTATTCAAGATGTAACCGAACGTATTGAAGCGCAAAACACAATCAAGAATTCGCTGAAAGAAAAAGAAATTCTCCTTAAAGAAATTCACCACCGTGTTAAAAATAATTTCCAAAGGATTATTAGTTTAATTGCTTTGCAGACTGAACTCATCAATGACCAGAAGGTTCTGGATATATTTGAGGATCTGCAAAATCGTCTAAGGACAATGTCTTTAATTCACGAATTGATGTACGGCACGGGCGATTTTGTTGGTGTTGATGTTAAAGACTATATAACAAGACTCACGAATTATTTAGTCAAAACATATTCTTCTTCGGGCAACGTAAAATTAAATTTGGATTTGGAAAGTCACAGTCTCGATTTAGAAACTATTATTCCGTGCGGATTAATTGCAAACGAAATAGTTACAAATTCTCTTAAATATGCTTTCCCAAATGATGCGGAAGGCACTGTTAATATTTCATTCAAAAAGAAAAACGGTGATTTTTGCCTCGAATTTTTCGACAATGGAATAGGCATAAAGAACAAAATTGACTTTGAAAATATAAATTCGCTCGGCATGAGGTTGATTGACCTTCTTACAAAACAATTAAGAGGCACGCTGGAAGTTATTCAACCGGATAATGGTTTGCAGTTCATTATAAAGTTCAAAGGAGAAAACTAAATTGGAGAACCAAAGCAATTAAAAAAAAATTTTGTTTAACAAACCCGTTGTATGGCTTAACAATTGGCTGTACCAGCATAAATTTAGAAATCAATTGTCCCTACGGGACAATCTGGAAATTGGTTAAGCATATAATCGTCTCGTTAGGGATGAAATATTTATATTGTCCCTACGGGACAATCCGGAAAAGTTATAAAGGATCCGTAGGAGCCAGATATTTATAGCTTAGAGACGATATGTTTATTGATTGCACAAAAAAATAACCGTCGCGTAGAGACGGAATATTCATTGGAGAGATGAATTGGATAAGCCATTAAGTTCAAAAGCTAACATCCTTCTTGTGGATGACGATGTTCTCATCGCGGAGAGCAATAAGTTCATTTTGAAAAAAGCCGGCTACAA
>JAKAMS010000420.1 GCA_021812745.1 Bacteroidota bacterium
TTCTGAATTTTGTGAACAGTGTTTTTTATACGATCTCTAACAGATAAACTTCAGACTACTTTATGCTCACTCACACTACAGAAATTCGAGTCCGTTACGCAGATACAGACAAAATGCAATTCGTTTATAACGGAAAGTATTTAGAATACTTTGAAGTTGGCAGAACAGAATTGTTGCGAGCTGCCGGTTTGGCTTATTCAGAGGTTGAAAAGAACGGATACCAATTACCGTTGATTGAAGCCGGTTTGAAATATTTTATTCCCGCTGTATATGATGACGTTTTGCAGATTCATGCAACGGTTAAAGAGTTGCATTCACCAAAGGTTCATATCGAATATTCAGTTAAGCGGAAAGGCACAGATGAATTAATTGCCGAAGGTTTTACAACGCACGTATTTATCCGTACAGATACAAAGAAAGCCGTGCGCCCGCCCAAAATTTATGTTGAAGCGCTAACAAAATATTTTAGCAAATAATTTTTGAAAGTTTGCCGGAGTTTTCTCCGGTTTGATATTGTGTTAAAATGATTGAAAAAATAAAAGAACTAACCAAAGACACTGCCATATACGGCATTAGTACTATCATCGGAAGATTTCTTGGATTTTTTCTCGTCCCATTTTATACAAACGTAATCAACACACACGATTTTGGAATCTACTCGAACATATATGCATATCTCGCCTTTCTAAATATTGTTTTTATTTATGGAATGGATGCCGCATTTATGAAATACGCATCCTTGAATGATAAAAGCGAGAAGAAGAAAATATTTTCCACAGCATTCCTTTTTGTTTTTCTCACTTCAATCGCACTGTCGGTTATTCTTTACTTATTGAAAACTCCGCTTAGTTATGTAATGGAAATTCCCACTGAGTTAACAAAACTGTACTACTACCTAATTCTAATTTTGATTTTTGATACGCTCGCTATAGTGCCTTTTGCAAATCTACGCTTGGAAAGAAAAGCCGGTAAGTTTACGGCTATCAAACTCACAAACATTCTTATAAATATTGCACTTAACTTCATTCTTGTTCTCAAATACAAAATGGGAATTGAAGCGATCTTTATTGCAAATCTAATTGCATCGGCATTTTCGTTTATTGTATTAACTCCAGATATATTCAAAATGCTGCATCTAAAAATTGATAAAGAGTTATTGAAGAAGTATTTATGGTTTGGATTGCCGTATTTGCCGGCAAGTATGGCTGCAATGATTGTGCAAGTTGTTGACCGTCCGGTAGTTCTGGCGATGACGAATGAATCAACTCTTGGAATTTATCAAGCCAACTATAAGCTTGGTATTTTTATGATGCTATTTGCTTCTATGTTTCAATTTGCGTGGCAGCCTTTCTTCTTAAATAATGCTAAAGAAAAAAATGCGAAAGAGTTATTTGCCAAGGTTCTCACTTTATTCATGATTGTCTCTAGTCTAATCTGGGTTCTTCTTACACTTTTTGTGGAAGACTTTGCTCGTTTCGAATTTCTTCCCGGTAAATCAATTATTGGAAAAGAATATTTAAGCGGAATAACAATCGTTCCAATAATACTTCTTGCTTATCTCTTCAACGGAATTTACTATAATTTTCAAGCTGGAATTTACATTGAGGAGAAGACGAAATATTTCCCTTACGTAACCGGCGCGGGAGCTTTGGTAAATGTTGTTGTTAATATTTTGTTAATTCCTTTGCTCGGAATTATAGGCGCTGCTCTTGCAACTCTTGCTAGTTATATTGTCATGGCGGTGGGTCTCTATTTCTTCTCGCAAAAATATTATCCGATTAAATATGAGTTCGGAAAAATTTTCAAAATACTCGTATTGATTTCCATCACCTGTTTACTCTACTATTACTTGTATTATCAGGTCGGACTTAATTTCATTTACAAAATAGTTCTGTTGGCTGGATTTATTGTTTCACTCTTGGCAATGCATGTAGTAGAGAAAAGTGAAATTGTCCGTTTAGCAAAAATGCTTTTGCGTGTCAAGTAGTTTTTAATCTTCTTAAACTATTTTAAAAGCAAGCAGAATAAATTTTTCTTTTGTATTAATTTCCCATCACAAAATTCAAGAATGATATGGAACCGATCCAAATAAAAATTCAGCATGTTACAAATTTATTTTCAGATATACCCTTGCCTGAATACGCAACCGATGGCAGCAGCGGATTAGATCTGCGCGCAGCCGTTGAGTCTGAAATAAAAATTGAAAAAGGTAAAGTTGGTTTAGTGCCGACAAATCTGCGAGTAGAAATTCCAGCAGGTTATGAAATTCAAATAAGACCAAGAAGCGGCCTGGCTGTTAAAAATGGTATCGGTGTTTTAAATTCTCCCGGTACAATTGATTCGGATTACCGCGGAGAAATCAAAGTAATTTTATTCAATTTTGGCGAAGATGATTTTATAATAAAACGCGGCGATAGAATTGCTCAAATGATTTTATCAAAAGTTTACCGCGCAAATTTAATTGTGACAGATGAACTGAATGAGAGCACTCGAGGCGAAGGCGGTTTTGGGCACACGGGTAAAGAATAATTGAGAATTTAGAATTGCGAATTGAGAATTAAAAAAGTAATTCTCAATTATTCATTTGCAATTCGCAATTGATTAGGGGAAAAATGTCGGATTTTATACACTTACATAATCACTCTCATTACAGTTTGCAGGATGGTGCATGCACGGTTGAAGATTTAATTCATGCGGCACAGAAAAACGGGATGCATGCTGTAGCACTCACCGACCATGGTGTAATGTTTGGCGTAGGTGAGTTTTACAAAAAAGCAAAGAAGGCTGGAATCAAACCGATCATCGGAATGGAAGCCTATATTGTTGTTGATGGAACACGCTTTGACCGTAAAGGTGATGATCCTGATTATCCAAAAAGAAAAGCGAAACCGTACAATCATCTTTTGCTTCTTGCAAAAAATGAAATCGGCTATAAAAATTTGATAAAACTTTCTACTATCGGTT
>JAKAMS010000421.1 GCA_021812745.1 Bacteroidota bacterium
TTCTGAATTTTGTGAACAGTGTTTTTTATACGATCTCTAACAGATAAACTTCAGACTACTTTATGCTCACTCACACTACAGAAATTCGAGTCCGTTACGCAGATACAGACAAAATGCAATTCGTTTACAACGGAAAGTATTTAGAATACTTTGAAGTTGGCAGAACAGAATTGTTGCGAGCTGCCGGTTTGGCTTATTCAGAGGTTGAAAAGAACGGATACCAATTGCCGTTGATTGAAGCCGGCTTGAAATATTTTATTCCGGCTGTATATGACGATGTTTTGCAGATTAATGCTACGGTTAAAGTGTTGCATTCATCAAAGGTTCACATCGAATATTCAGTTAAGCGGAAAGGCACAGATGAATTAATTGCCGAAGGTTTTACAACGCACGTATTTATCCGTACAGATACAAAGAAAGCCGTGCGCCCGCCCAAAATTTATGTTGAAGCACTAACAAAATATTTTAGCAAATAATTTTTTAAAGTTTGCCGGATTTTTTCCGGTTTGATATTGTGTTAAAATGATAGAGAAAATAAAAGAGCTAACCAAAGACACCGCCATATACGGCATAAGTACTATCATCGGAAGATTCCTTGGATTTTTTCTCGTTCCATTTTATACAAACGTAATCAACACACACGATTTTGGAATCTACTCGAACATATATGCTTATCTCGCCTTTCTAAATATTGTTTTTATTTATGGAATGGATGCCGCATTTATGAAATATGCATCCTTGAATGAAAAAAGCGAGAAGAAGAAAATATTTTCTACGGCATTCCTTTTTGTTTTTCTCACTTCAATTGCACTGTCGGTTATTCTTTACTCATTAAAAACTCCGCTAAGTCATGTAATGGAAATTCCCGCGGAGTTAACAAAACTGTACTACTATCTAATTCTAATTTTGATTTTTGATACGCTCGCTATAGTGCCTTTTGCAAATCTACGCTTGGAAAGAAAAGCCGGTAAGTTTACGGCTATCAAACTCACAAACATTCTTATAAATATTGCACTTAACTTCATTCTTGTTCTCAAATACAAAATGGGAATTGAAGCGATCTTTATTGCAAATCTAATTGCATCGGCATTTTCGTTTATTGTATTAACTCCAGATATATTCAAAATGCTGCATCTAAAAATTGATAAAGAGTTATTGAAGAAGTATTTATGGTTTGGATTGCCGTATTTGCCGGCAAGTATGGCTGCAATGATTGTGCAAGTTGTTGACCGTCCGGTAGTTCTGGCGATGACGAATGAATCAACTCTTGGAATTTATCAAGCCAACTATAAGCTTGGTATTTTTATGATGCTATTTGCTTCTATGTTTCAATTTGCGTGGCAGCCTTTCTTCTTAAATAATGCTAAAGAAAAAAATGCGAAAGAGTTATTTGCCAAGGTTCTCACTTTATTCATGATTGTCTCTAGTCTAATCTGGGTTCTTCTTACACTTTTTGTGGAAGACTTTGCTCGTTTCGAATTTCTTCCCGGTAAATCAATTATTGGAAAAGAATATTTAAGCGGAATAACAATCGTTCCAATAATACTTCTTGCTTATCTCTTCAACGGAATTTACTATAATTTTCAAGCTGGAATTTACATTGAGGAGAAGACGAAATATTTCCCTTACGTAACCGGCGCGGGAGCTTTGGTAAATGTTGTTGTTAATATTTTGTTAATTCCTTTGCTCGGAATTATAGGCGCTGCTCTTGCAACTCTTGCTAGTTATATTGTCATGGCGGTGGGTCTCTATTTCTTCTCGCAAAAATATTATCCGATTAAATATGAGTTCGGAAAAATTTTCAAAATACTCGTATTGATTTCCATCACCTGTTTACTCTACTATTACTTGTATTATCAGGTCGGACTTAATTTCATTTACAAAATAGTTCTGTTGGCTGGATTTATTGTTTCACTCTTGGCAATGCATGTAGTAGAGAAAAGTGAAATTGTCCGTTTAGCAAAAATGCTTTTGCGTGTCAAGTAGTTTTTAATCTTCTTAAACTATTTTAAAAGCAAGCAGAATAAATTTTTCTTTTGTATTAATTTCCCATCACAAAATTCAAGAATGATATGGAACCAATCCAAATAAAAATTCAGCACGTTACAAATTTATTTTCAGATATACTCTTGCCTGAATACGCAACCGATGGCAGCAGCGGATTAGATCTGCGAGCAGCCGTTGAGTCTGAAATAAAAATTGAAAAAGGTAAAGTTGGTTTAGTACCTACAAATCTTCGAGTAGAAATTCCGGCAGGATATGAAATTCAAATAAGACCAAGAAGCGGCTTGGCTGTTAAAAATGGTATCGGCGTTTTAAATTCTCCAGGTACAATTGATTCGGATTACCGCGGAGAAATAAAAGTAATTTTATTCAACTTTGGCGAAGATGATTTTATAATAAAACGCGGCGATAGAATTGCTCAAATGATTTTATCAAAAGTTTACCGCGCAAATTTAATTGTGACAGATGAACTGAATGAGAGTACTCGAGGCGAAGGCGGTTTTGGGCACACGGGAAAAGAATAATTGAGAATTTAGAATTGCGAATTGAGAATTAAAAAAGTAATTCTCAATTGATTAGGGAAAAAATGTCGGATTTTATACACTTACATAATCACTCTCATTACAGTTTGCAAGATGGTGCATGCACGGTTGAAGATTTAATTCATGCGGCACAGAAAAACGGAATGCATGCTGTAGCGCTCACCGACCATGGTGTAATGTTTGGCGTAGGTGAGTTTTATAAAAAGGCAAAGAAGGCGGGAATCAAACCGATCATCGGAATGGAAGCGTATATTGTAGTTGATGGTACCCGCTTTGACCGTAAAGGTGATGATCCTGATTATCCAAAAAGAAAAGCGAAACCGTACAATCATCTTTTGCTTCTTGCAAAAAATGAAATCGGCTATAAAAATTTGATAAAACTTTCTACTATCGGTT
>JAKAMS010000422.1 GCA_021812745.1 Bacteroidota bacterium
TTTCGCCTAAAGCTATTGAAAGAAGAAAACAAGTTATGGGGGAGGATAATTATATCACGTTTGAGGACATTCCTCTCAGTGAAAATTATACTAATCAAATTGAGCAGCTCGGAATTAAAATTGAGAATAAGTTAAAATGGTTTAATGCGGTCAGTTGTTACTTGACGGATGCACAGATAAATCAACTAAAAAGTTTATCGTGCGTAGAAAAAATTGAAAAAGTCCGGGTGTTCAAATCAAGAACGGATGAAAATCAATTAATCAACCGGAACAACAGTGTTCAGCAATTAAATAAAATTACCTCTCCAACTTCTTTGAACTATGGACCCTCGCTGACACAAAATGCTCTTTCAGATATTCCTGCAGTTCATGATTTGGGAATAACTGGCGCAGGAGTTTATGTTGGAATCCTTGACGATGGTTTTTCATATAAGACATATAATGCATTAAAAACAAGAAATGTAATTAGAGAATACGATTATGTTCATCACCTCCCTTATGTTTCCAATCAGAACGGACATGGATCAAGTGTATTCTGTCTAATGGCAGGTTATGATCCTGGATATGCAATCGGTCCGGCTTTTGACGCCAATTTTTTTCTTGCTGAAACTGAAAACGATGCGAGTGAGACAAATGTAGAAGAAGATAATTATGCGGCGGCACTTCAAGATATGGAAGGTGCCGGTGTTGATATTACCAGCAGTTCACTTGGTTATACTACTTTTGATGACTCTACTACATCTTATACTTATGCTAATATGGATGGCAACACAACAATATGCACAAAAGCACTGAATATTGCCTTTGACCTAGGTATTTCAACATTTACAGCTGCAGGCAACGATGGAGATAAGTCATGGCATTTTATTGGCGCACCAGCTGATGCATTCAATGTAATTACAGTTGGTGCTGTTGGAAGCAACAAAATACTTGCAAATTTTAGCAGTCGCGGTCCAACATCGGATGGAAGAACTAAGCCGGAAGTAGTAGCCATGGGCTCTCAAAACTATATTGCTGTTTCTGGTAAAACTGGTTCTGATTATATTACTGGTAGCGGTACATCATTTGCAACACCAATAGCTGCAGGAATAGCCGCACTGCTCAAATCAGCATGGCCTCATTTAACAAACGCTCAGATTAGAAAAATATTTTTAGAATCGGGCGACAACACTTCTAATCCAAATGATGATAGAGGCTGGGGATTAATTTCAGCAAAGAAAGCGATTTCTTATCCAAATCTGAGCGCAGTTAATGATGTTTACAATGTGCTCAATAAAATTTTCATAAATGCTGATGGTGTTGATTCTTCAACAGTAAGTCTAAATTACAGTATAGGTGGGAGCTCTTTCCAATCAGTTTCAATGCATCCAGTAACTTTCAATAATACTATTAAATACAGTTACACACTTCCTACTTCAACGAATGGTGATTCGGTTAAATTTTATTTTACATATCAAACAGATTCTGGTGGGTTGGTGCAGGAGCCGGCGACCGGTACATATAAATTTTCTTACGGTAGTTTTAATATCAGCAATCTAACTTCTGTAAAGATAAACGATGAGATTCCAACAAATTTTAATCTTGCTCAGAATTATCCAAATCCATTTAATCCGAGTACGGTTATCAGCTATCAGCTATCAGCTCCAAGTAAAGTTACATTGAAAGTTTATGATTTATTAGGAAGGGAAGTGGCCGTTCTAGTAAACGAAGTTCAACAACCTGGAAATTATAATTCGCAATTCTCAATTGTCAATTATCAATTATCATCCGGAGTTTATTTTTATAGATTACAGACAGATAATTTTGCCGCAACTAAAAAAATGATGTTGCTTAAATAATTTATAGAGATAGACAATGTCTAAAATCCTTTACGAGAGACAGCAAGCTTATTTATCGTCATTAAGAAATCCTCCGGATGCACTTCTCAAAGAGATGGAAGAATTTGCTCTTGAGAAAAAAATTCCGATACTTGATTGGAATTCAGCCGAGTTTCTTGAAGAACTGATTCTTATTCATCGTCCTAAAAGAGTTTTGGAGATTGGAACTGCAATAGCATATTCATCAATAAGAATAGCACGACAATTGCGCAAAAAAGCAGTATTAGATACAATTGAAAAAAGTAAAAATAATATCACACTAGCAACGGAATACATTAAGCGTGCAAAACTTAGTTCATCCATTAAGATTCTTGAAGGTGACGCGTTAGAAATAATGCCGGTGCTGGAAAAAAAATATGATCTGATCTTTCTTGATGCCGACAAGCAAGATTATGAAAAACTATTTTATTACTCATTAATGTTGCTTAAGAAACATGGAATTTTATTTGTTGATAATCTTCTTTGGCATGGTTATCCGGCAGCTAGAAGCGTGCCTGCTTCTTTTAGCAAATCAACAAAAATTATTCGCGAGTTTAATAAATTGTTTACAAACCAGACTTCCTTAGAAACAACAATTCTTCCTATTGGCGATGGGATCGGTTTAGGAGTGAAAGTTTAGAGATGGATCCCAATTTAGAATTAACTACTGACAATATTTTGCAAAGGGTTAATGAGCTAGCTGAAAACCGCCTCCAGCGCCGTGAAGATCTTGAACTGCTGATAGACACTGCAATTAAGCAAAATAAAATTTCTCTTCTGAAAGAATTATCTTTTCACGCAAAATTTTCAGATGGACTTCTTCGTGTAGTTCAGAAAAAAGAAAGTACTGTTGATGAGGCGTATTTTCTTAAAGCTACAGAAGAATATAAAAACAGTATCGAAAAGGTGAGAACAGTTTTGGAAGAACTCTTAATTAATGCTTCGGAATTTTTCAATTCGGTTCTTACGGAAAAATATCTTCAGCTGTCTCAAGTCAGTTTGGCAAATCTTAATTCTTTGTGTTCGGATCTGAGCTATCTTAAACTATTTTTTAATGATTTAAGAAACATCAACGGTTAGTATTCG
>JAKAMS010000423.1 GCA_021812745.1 Bacteroidota bacterium
TTTCAAAATAGATCGGGTTTCCGGTTAGTTTGCTCAATGTTCCAAACTCCAAAGTCAATGTTCCTATCTCTGCCGGATTATTAATCTTTCCTTTTGTCTCACCGGTTTTAAGATTTACATTTATATATGGCATTCCGGTGGGTGAATTAAATACAGGAAGCAAACGTTTGCCAAGATCTTCCGCCAAATCTAAAAATCTTTTATCGCCGTCAAGCTCATATGCTGAAAGCAAACCGCCGAGTAAGCGAATGGTAACTTCAAAATTTTGTACAAAAAGATTTTTGTCAAACGAAAGTTTTTCAAAAATAAGTTGTTTGGCTTCCTCGGATTCTTTTTTCAAACCCATCAAAACCATTGTATCAAATGCGTCCACCGGAGTCATCAATAAAGATTGACCTTCGCCATACCAGTCGCGGTAACTTTTGCTTAGAGGTTTTAACTGATCATGTCCCCACGCGTATTTTTTATAAGCTTCCCATGCATGAAGAAACTCTTGTTTAACTTTTTCTGCATAAACGGCTTTGTCAATTTTATCTGAATTATCTTCGCTTCTCAAAATAGTATGCGCGGAAATACTTTGAACAAGTAAAAAAGTTACGATTAGAATTAATTTTGTTTTCATTTTGATATCCATTATGAGTAGTTAAAATATTGTTTTCAACAATTGCGGAGTTTCAGAATGTACTTTTATGATGAACTCGCCGAACAAAGTATTTGCCCATGCAAACCATGAGCGAGAAAATTTTGATGCGTCATCTTTATCAAATGATTCGTGCATAAACCCGGTATTGGCGTGTGTAGATTTTAATGTTTTGATACATGATAAAATTTCGGTCTCGTTATTGCTCGTTAATCCGCGCATGATAATGCTTAAATTCCATATTTTGCCGAATCCTGCATGCGGTCCTCCAATTCCTTCTCCAGCTTTTCCTTTGAAGAAATAGGGATTATTTTCGCTGAACAAAAATTTTCTTGTGTTCCGATAGATTTCATCGTTCATGTCAACCGCATCAAGATAAGGAAGCGATAATAAACTTGGAACATTTGCGTCATCCATAAAAAGCTTATTGCCAAAACCGTCAACTTCGTATGGAAACATTTTTCCAAAATCTAAATGTTCTGCCAGAGCATATTTTTGAAGCGCTTCTTCTATTTCATCACCCAGCATCATGAAATCGAATGCCGTATTTTTATTCTGAACGACCTCGCCAAATAATTCCGTTAGTTGTCTTAATGTTTTGACGGCGAAGAAATTTGATGGAACCAAAAATGAAAATGTTGTCGCGTCATCGGATGGCCGAAACATTGAGCAGATCAAACCAACCGGTTTAACCGGGTTGCCGTAGCCGCCACCGGCAAGAGTGTCTAATTGCCAGGAAGTTTTCCTTCCAAATTTGTATGGTCCTAAATTTTCTTTGCGCTGCCGCTCAATAAATGTTTTGTAGATCAATTTCGTGGCACGCTTCCAATCGTCATCAAAGAGAGATGTATCGCCAGTTGTCTTCCAATATCCGTAAGCGAGACGAACCGGATAACACAACGAATCAATTTCCCATTTGCGTTCGTGAAGTTCCGGTTTCATTTCCGTTTCATCTGAATCCCAGTAACTTCCCGTTGGTCCGTCGTTGAATGCATTCGCGTAGGGATCAATAAGAATACATTTGGTTTGGCGGTTGATTACTCCGGCGATTAAATCGCGTAATTTTTTATCATCATGCGTCAATGGAAGATAAGGCCACACTTGCGCCGTTGAATCGCGCAGCCACATTGCGTTGATGTCGCCGGTAATTACGAAAGTATCAGGTTTGCCGTTTATGAGTTTATGAGTTACGGTAGTATCGAGTGTGTTTGGATAGCAATTTTCGAAAAGCCAAGCGAGTTCCGGATCGGCAATATCATTTTTAACTTCTGCAATTTTCGCTTCTACGAAATCGCTTATGAATTTGCGACCGCCGGGCTTAGGACGTTTGCTGACAAATTTTGTCTGGTCGAAAAATGAATTTGACGATCCGACCGCCCCGCTTGCCACTATATCTTTCGTGATTGCAATTCCGGCAAGCGCAAGTCCGCCTTTTTTTATAAAATCTCTTCGCGACGACATAAACTTTCCATTATTATTTGTTAAAACTTTTCGCCTTTAGCTTCTCTAATGTGACTTCCGACCGATCTTATTCTTCCCCAAATAGAAACAAAGAAAATTATTATTCCAAGGACTTGACTGACTGAAGAAAGAAGAAGTAAAAATTTTATTATTTCATTCATTTGAACGAACGAAAAAACCATTTGCAAAGTAAATCTTAAAGCTGTAGAAATAGTAATTATAAAATAGGCTGCAAGAATTAGATTTGGTTTATAAAGCTTGTCGTCTTTTTCCGGGCGGGGAAAGAACCATAAAGCCACACCCATTATCATCATCATTACTGCACCGACAAGAATTATATGTGTATGAGCAGAAACTAAGTCTGGTGGCGGCCATGTATTAAAATAATAACGTGCAATTACCATATAAAGCCCGGTAAGAATTCCCAACACGAGAAAAGTTATACTGGTTTTAATAAAGTATCTAACCGTTGAGAACATTTTCTATGCCTTTCTTTGTTGATGTATGAGTCGTGATCTTGAAAGCCACAAAATAATTAGTCCAAAGTATTTCTGCCGCTAACAATTTCCGCTTTTGTTGTATGAAGATCGAATACAATAATTTCATTCTTTCCTTTTTTCAGAAATGGAGCGGGGCAATACAATCTTTTCTGCGGTCCAATTTCCCAATAACGGCCAAGATTATTGCCGTTCACAAACACAACGCCTTTTTTATAATTGCTCATATCAATATATGTATCACCGACTTCGTTCAGCTCAAATGTTCCTTTAAAAAATATTCCCGGTTTCTTTTGAATTGTTGCAGATTGCTTGATTGACTGAATGTACTT
>JAKAMS010000032.1:0-10388 GCA_021812745.1 Bacteroidota bacterium
TTTGTTGTATCGGAATTTGAGAGAGAATCTTTTACAGTAGTGTTAAGCGAGTCGGATTTTTTATATAAAACAGAGTCCTTCGTTTGTGCAAACAAAGAAGTGAAAGACAAAATTAATATGAGAGAGAGAACATACTTCATCAATTGGTTTAATTCTTTTTCTTTTTACAACAAAATTATGATTTATAAAACACAAGTGCAGAAGCACCTTTTATTCCCGCCTCATTTTTCAATTTAGCCGGTTTTACAGTAATCCTATCCCGGAATGATTTCATCACTCTTTCTTTAATAGAAGATTCAACTGAATCAAACAACAATTTGCCAAATCCGGCAATGCCGCCGCCAACAATTATTGTTGCAATATCCAGCACATGCACTGCAGATGCTAGCGCATAACCGAGTTTTGTACCGGTATCAACAATCACAGAATTCGAGAAATCATCTCCTTGTTCAGCCGCGGATTGAATTAATTTTGGCGTAAGCAGATTCAGATCTCCGTTAGTCAGTTTGAATAGAATAGAATCGTTTCTCCCTTGAAGTTTTATTTTCGTTCTTTCGATAAGATAATCTTTACCGATGTATGCTTCAATGCAGCCTATAGAACCGCATTTGCATTTAGCTCCGGCACTATCAATTGTTACATGACCGAGTTCGCCGGCAAGTCCGGTATCGCCCCGGTAAATTTTCTTGTCAATTATAATTCCTCCGCCAACACCTGTGCCTAAGGTTATCATAATAAAATTTTTATAATATTTTCCGGCGCCGTAAATCAACTCTCCAATTGCCGCTGCGTTAGCATCGTTTTCCACATAAACATCGCAATCAAATTCTTTTTTTAAGATACTGCCAAGATGAACTTTGCCCCAGCTGTAAAAATTAGGCGGATTTTCAACTGTCCCTTTTTTTAGTTTAACAGCTCCGGGTGCTCCAATTCCAATTCCTAAAATTTTTTCTCTGTTCCCTTTAACAACTTCTTCAATCCCTTTTATGATTTGCTTTATTACGGCTTCCGGTCCTTTGGATGCATTACTATCATAAGAAACTTTTTTAATAATTTTTCCTTTCTCATCAACCAAACCTACTTTGATGGTTGTTCCTCCAAGATCAACACCGACGGCAAATTTTTTCTTAGACATTATTTTTCAACTAATTAAATGATTTATCTACAATCGTAATTTCATTGGGGTACTCAATCTTACCCAATGGAGTTCCTAGAACCGGTTTAGCAAGCATTTTTAGGTTTGATGTTGAACCGTGCGCTCCGCCTATCTGTAAAAGCAATAGAAGAATATCATCCATACTTTTTTCTTTGAATGATTTTGCAATGTCAAATTCAATTTTGATTGGAATGATAACAGATTCCCCTTTACCCGGAACGAAAACCGGTTCAGCTATATTTCCTTGAACAATTTCTTTTTCGTTTAAGTACAATCTCCATGGGAATGACGATATGTTTAGATCTGTTCTTGCAAAGCCGCCGTTTCCGTCATTCGGATTTTTCGCTTCAATGTTCAGAATAAAAGTAAGAGGTAGATTCCCTTTCATTAATCCCGCTGTTAGTTTTAACAGTTCAAGCGAATTGAAATCTTTCAAAGATTTCTTATCAGCAATTGAAATCCCTATAACTTTGTAGTCAGTTGCAGAGCTAATCTTATATTTCAAACGCGATACGTTAGAGATAGTTTGATAGACACTGCAACTCGAAGCAATTGAGAACAATAAAATAACGGGAATAATCAACCGGAGCGGTTTAAGAATTATGTGTTTTCTTTTATTCAACATCGTTTAACCAGCTCGAAAAATTTTTTGCGTTCTTAATTGACTCTTCAATTTTAGCTATAATCATTTCAGCAACTCTTAAAGCTTTCAATCCGTCTTTGCCGCTGACTATCGGTGTTGTTCCTTTCAAAATGGCATCAACAAATAGTTCTAATTCTAGTTTTAGCGCGTTCACTTCCTTAAATTTCGGCTGTTCATAAGCAACAACTTTTTTCTTATCGCCAATTCCGATCTCACCGAATGTTTTAAAGAATCCTTTCGGTTTTTGATCCGGCGGCAATAATCTAAATACTTCCGAAACTCCCGTAGTAAAATCAAGAGAGATATAAGTATCGCGCTGAAACATTCTCATTTTTCTCATTTTCTTTTGAGAAATTCTGCTTGCTGTTACATTTGCTATAGCTCCGTTCTCAAATTCGATGCGGGCATTTGCAATATCAAGAGTATCGGAAACAACAGGCACACCGCTTGCACTTACACTCTTCACTTCGCTCTTTACCAAGCTGAGAATTATATCAATATCATGTATCATCAAATCCAGAACTACGGCAACATCCGTTCCTCTCGGATTAAATTGCGCAAGGCGGTCAGTTTGAACGAACAGCGGATTTAATTTATATTTTTCCAGAGATATTAGAGCCGGGTTAAATCTCTCTATATGCCCGACCTGAAAAGTTAATTTTTTCTCGTCAGCAATTTTAATAAGCTCTTCAGCTTCCCAAATCTGTGTTGTAATCGGTTTTTCTACAAACACATGTTTGTTCTTGGCAAAAGATTGTTTCACTAAATCATAATGTGCGCTTGTTGTGGCAACAATATCTACTGCGTCAACTTCTGCAAGAAGTTTTTCTAAATCATCAAATGGTTTTACTTTTAATTCGCTTCCTACTTGCTTCGCTCTTTCAAAATCTTGGTCGTAGATTCCAATCAATTCACAATTTTCAACTTCTTTAAAAAGTTTAGTGTGAATTTTACCCAGATGCCCGGTTCCTACAACACCAACTTTAACTTTCATTATAACGCTCCGGATTTAATTTTTTTGTAACCGATAATTTTATCGTAACCGCCTTTCTCCACGGATGCATAGTAGAGAAAAATGTTGTATTCATTTTCAGTTTCGTAAAAATTACCTTCAAGAATTTCCCAATCAATATTCTCCACAACTCCGTTCACAATTTGTCCGGTTACATATTGATATTCATACACGCCGCGCTTTAACTCGACTGAAATATTCATCATTCCGTTATCGTCATACATTTCATATTCGGGGAGAACTTTCCAATCATTAAAAGAACCAACAAGAAAGATTGACGACTTAATTTGATCCGGCGGGCGAATTCTGAATATAACTCTAAGGTAATCTGCATTTGAATTCCTAAAATCCATAAGGTAAGAGGCGCCGTTAAAATCTCTTCTTCCCTTTGTGAATAAATTTGATGTTTCAATCTCGCCGAAGTGTGCGAAGACAGGCGGCTTGTTGTATTTGCCAACGTCGCGAATATCCGCAATGCGGTATTCATTTCCGGGACGGACGTTTCTCGCGATAAATGTAAATTTGTTCGATCCGTTCCATTCATAAAAGCGGTCTGCTGTGTATGAATTTCTGTCAACGACCATAGGATAATTAAATTTACGGTTTGTAATGATTTCAACACGGGTAACATTTGATGAATAGAGTGAATCTGGTAATACAAAATTTGTTTTTATCGCAATAGTTCTTCCCGAAGAAGCAATATCGTTCATGTCTCCCTGCAAACCCTCTTTTGCAACTTGCACATTTAATTTAAGGTCCGGATAGACAACAAAAAATTTTCCGGAAGCGTAAACAACATTTCTGTTTTGAGAATCAACAATAAAAAATCTCCACTTGCCAGAGAACGGGAAAGTTACATTATTATTTGGGAACGTGCCGTTATAATGATAACGGGCTCCGCGGACATTCTGCGGTAATTCATCAAACCATAAAATAGTTTCGGTGTTATACATTTGGTTAGATAAAAACGGATTGTCATAAGGATTCCAATCGGCATCGCAAAATTTAAAGACAATATTGAAGTTCGGCATGAATTCCGATTGCACATCGAAATCAATAGTTATTGAACTTTTTGTCTTATCTGAATGATCAATTACCGGAAATTCGATCTGATCATTCGATGAATAAACACGAAGACTTTTAATTTCCGTTCCGCTTGCATAATTAACGGAGACTGCAATTAAAAAAATCAGAAAGAAATTAAAAATCGAGTTTCTCAGCGGATTCAAAAAATCTCTACGCATTTAATTGAGTTATACGGGATATAAACTTTGAAAAATTTTTCCTCCCGGTTCGAATCAATCAGCAAACCTTCATCAAACGCCTGGACAAGTTTACCGGTTTTGAAAACGATTTCGTAAAATGTAGGATGTTCCCCTTTCTCTTTACCGTAAACTACGCCGTAATTTTCGAACATTGTTATGTTGAGTGTCTTGCCAACGAATTGATTCCAATCCAATTTCATAATTCACCTTGGAATTTTTATAAAATTTTATGCTGAAAAATTTCAATTACAATCAAAAAGTAGTTAAAAACGAAGTCTTTTCCAATTGGATGAATGGTGCAAAAAAGAGGTGCACTGAATAAGAGCAAGATTACAATTCAGAACAAGAAATAAGCAAGAGTAAGAGCATAAAGTTTAGATTACTTCATGCTCTCACTCATAATCATAATTTCATACTATTTCTGACTTACAATAATGTCGCCGCCGGTTGTTTCTAGTTTAAGAACTCCACCGCCGCCGTTGAATTCTGCGTCAAGTTCACTGCGTCTCACACGTTCCGATTTTGAATTTGAGAAGCTATTCGAGATTTCACCGCCGGATGTTTCAAGATGAACTTTTGCTTTAAAATCCGCCGGAAGTTTTATCTGTATATCGCCGCCGGTTGTAGATGCTTCAATTCCTTTATTTGAACCGGTGTAATTTATTGCAATGTCTCCGCCTGATGTTTCGGCTAAAAGTTTCCCATCTGTTAAATCAATATTAATATTTCCGCCGGATGTTTCGGCGTGAAGATCACCATTAGTTTCTTCGCATTTAATATCTCCGCCGGAAGTTGATAAACTCATAATACCTTTATGTTTGTTCAACGTTATATCACCGCCGGAAGTTTCTGCTTTCAATTTTCCGTTTGTATTAATTAGAGTAATATCTCCACCGGATGTATCTAATTTAAAATCACCTACAAGATTTTTAACGTTAACATCTCCGCCCGATGTTTCAACGTGAGGATTAAAATTCTTGGGTGTCATTACTTCGATTCGTACACTTAAGTTGTTCCCAAACCAGCTGAACGTTGATCCTCTTTTTTTAGCGATAACTCTTACTACATCGCCTTCCTGATAAATATCAAATCTCATTTTACTTTCGGCACGGCTGTTGGCAAATATCTTCACATAAACTTCTTGTTTATCCCAGCTTTCCACTTTCACATCAGCGCCGCTCGCATTAACATAAACATTCTGCCAATCCTTCATTGAAAAAGATTTTTCTCTAATCAGTTTCAGATTATCCGCAAATAAAAGAGAAGTTGTAACCATGATCAGCAATATTACAACCGGCATCTTCTTTAAAAAATTGTATTGAATGGAATTATTCATGAGTACCTCCAAATTAATTTGATTTACTGATAATTTAGACTCGCTATCTTCCTGTTAAGTTACGCCGGATTTCAAAAAAAAATCCTTTAAGAAGAAAATCAATTTGTGCTATATTACCGGGAAGAAATGAGGCTTTTTTGATTAAATATCTGATTGTATTTATAGGCGCCGGTTTAGGGGGCGGATTCCGTTATTGGATCTCATCATTTGTTCAGAAACAATTTCCGCCTTACTTTCCGTGGGGAACGCTTACAGTAAATTTGATCGGCAGTTTTATTCTTGGCATGATGATCTTCGGTTTTGATGAGAAAGAATTAATCAGTCCTTCTGTAAAACTATTTATTGGAATAGGATTCTGCGGCGGCTTTACAACTTTTTCTTCCTTTTCGTTAGAAACATTTAATTTAATCCGGGACGCGGAATTTCTTTTTGCCGGGTTGAATATTCTGGCTAACGTAACACTGACAATTCTTGGAATTTATTTTGCTTATTTAATCACAAGGTGATATATGAAAATTGAAGGTGAAGCAAAACTGCTGAGAATTTTTATAGGAGAAGCCGATAAGATTTCTCATTTGCCTGTTTACGAAAAAATTGTTACGGAAGCGCGCAAGCAGAATCTTGCCGGCGCAACTGTTTACAAAGGCATAATGGGTTTTGGAGGCAACAGCCGGATTCATACCGCAAAAATTTTACGTCTATCGGAAGATTTACCGCTGGTTATTGAAATTGTGGATGAGCAGAAAAAAATTGAAGAGTTTATCCCCTTTGCCGAAAAAATTTTTGAAGAAGCAAACTGCGGCGGACTGATCACAGTTGAAAAAGCAGAGATCATCGTTTACAAATCGACTAAAAAGTAAGAACACGATATGCGGAAAAAATTTTTTGTACCTCTTTTAATTATAATTTTTTACCAGTCCGCTCTCTTTTCTCAGAATAAATATAACCTTTCACAATTCGGTGATGAATCATTCCGGTTTGTTAAACAGCCGTTAAAATGGGAAAGCAACGATTGGCTGAAACTTGGTTTGTTCAGTGCCGGAACTCTTTTGTTGACACAAGCAGACAAGCCAATACAAGATGCTGCGCTGAAAGATCAAAGTTATTACAAAAGTTTTCCTATTGAAGCCGGAAGAATTTGGGGAGAAATTTATCCCACAGCAATATTTGCTGGCGCATTTGGTCTGCATGGATTAATTGCAAATGATCCTTCCACTAAGAAAATCGGTTTCGAAATTGTACAGACGGCTCTTTACGCAGGCGCTATTACTACCTTTCTTAAAATTGCTATCGGAAGAGCCAGGCCATTTACCAATAGAGGCAATGCCACTTTTCATCCGTTCACAATTTTCGATGATGATTTTCATTCAATGCCGTCCGGACACACAACACTTGCATTTTCTCTTTCAACAGTGCTATCTAAAAATGCTAAGACCGATTTTTTAAAAATAATTGCTTACCTGCCCGCAGTGTTAACCGCTGTTTCACGTGTTTATCAAAACAATCATTGGACCTCAGATGTTTTTGTCGCCGCTTCAATTGGATATTTTGTTGGCGATTGGGTTACAAGCCAACACGAAGAGAACAATTCTCCGGTTCAAACTTCTTCTATCTTTCCACTGGTGTTAAGAATTAAATTGTAAAAACGGGAAAGGTGAAACGAGAAACGAAAAGTTTTATGTTTCTTCTCTTCTGCCACACTTCTTTTTTCTTTCAGCATATTTCTTTGCCGATAAACCATACCGGTTTTCAAAATAGTCTAACAGCATTTCCAATAACTCAAACATCATTTACGCGGGTCAAATACCATTTCTAACGAGCCAAAAATGATTTCCATCATATCAGAAATGGTTTATAATAAGCCCCAAATTGTTCCCAATGGAGCGAATATTATTTCAAACTGGTTAGAAATGATCTCCGACACATCAAATATTGTTTTTAGATTGTAATATATATGTGCAAATGCACTAAATATTGTTTTATGAAGGTATTAGTTCTTTTATCATCCTTTCGTCCGATTGAGGAAGTGTATCAATCATTTGCATCTTTATTATAGTATTAATTGAAGTATGTAACTAAACAATAAGTGAAAATAATCTGTTTGTAAAAGCAGATTAGAAATATAAATCGGTAATAAGTAAAGGAGTATTAAAAATGGAAAAGATGAAAAAAAATTTAATTCGTACAACTCTACTATTTAGTTTTTTCATAGTAGCGTTATTCGTATTTGGCTGTTCGGATCAATCATCCCCGTCAAGCGGACAGGGACAAATTAAGATGACTTTAGTGGACGCCCCGGCAAGTTTTGAACATGTTTATATTTCGGTTAGCAGAGTTGAAGTTCATAAAGCCGGATCCGATTCAACAAGCGGCTGGGTTGTAATAAACAATAATGCCGCGACTTATGATCTGCTCACATTAAGAAACGGTGCAAGCGCAATACTTGGGAATAATTCACTTGATGCCGGACACTATTCACAGATTAGACTAATACTTGGCAGCGGATGCACGGTCGTGGCAAACGGCACAACGTATGTACTTAATATACCGAGCGGCGGTATAAAACTGAATCACGAATTTGATATTCTGGATGGAACTCTTTACGAGCTGACACTTGATTTCAATGTTGATCATTCAATACATCAATCCGGAAACGGTCCGTATATGATGGTTCCCGTTATTAGATTAGTGCCGGTAGTAACATCGGGAACAATTTCCGGCATTGTAGCACCGCTCAGCGCAGCATCTTCCGTATTTGCTATAAACGGAACAGATACTGTAAGCACATCAGCAGATGTTTCCACGGGCGCATTCAAGTTAATGGCTTTGGTTCAGGGCACTTATACTGTAAAAGTATTATCAAAGAATATGCTTTATAACGATAAAACAATTGCGAATGTTTCCGTTATTGCAAAACAGAATACTGATCTTGGAACGATCAATCTAACATTGAAATAAACGGATAGACAACAAAAGAATTTTATACTCAGCCGTTAGCACTATTTAACGGCTGAGTTTTATAACAACCGGGGTCAATATTTATTTTTCCGCTGATTGGGGTAAAGAAGTTTGATATATAATTTGATTTTATGAAACTAAATTTTACCGCCTAAATTTTCTTTTGAATAGTTTCCATTTTGTTTTAAGTTGCAAATGGAACAAGGGTAAGTCCATTATTGATTTTAGAAACAACAAATTCAGATCTTAATCTTACAGCAAGAAAACGGGTTACACTCCGCACTAACCGCAGCAGTTTATCAAATTATTCCGCATATAAATTAACAGAACAGAATTGTGCAACAGTTCAAAAATATTTAGAGATAAGATAGGGTGCAGTAATATTTTTAAAATTGGAACTTAGAAAAAGCAATAAAAGGCATATCGGCTACAGATAGTCAGCTTTGCAGTTCCTAATTAAATAACCCCTTTATTTCAAAACAAAAGGAGAACAAGATGGATGCTAACAACATTTTCACTTTTTTCTATCCGGTAATTGAGTCTTTAAGCAAAGGTTCACTTATTAAGAAGGTTATGTCCTTTCTCTTTTACCTTATTGGTGTTTTAAGTTTTTTAGGCGGAGTATATTTCTTTTTCAAAACAATAAGTTATGTTCCGGATTTCTGGTCGGTAATTCTGCTCCTTCTTTTTGTCTCATCATCTTTTTTATCTCTACAAATATGGTTTTACAGAGCAAAGGCAATTAGAGATTTGGAAGACTCTGAATTTACAGTTATACCAATTTTCTCAAATTTATTTAGAGCTATTGGAGAAAATTATGCCGTATTTTTAATTACAATTGGTTTGGGCGGGACTTTAATGTTATGGTTTTCCCACTACGGCGGTTATCTGTGGTCATTTGTAGAATACATTCCATTTGTAAGAAGTCTTGAGGATTCATTTATTGGCGGTGTATTATTTTTATTATTAACAATAATAATTGCATTTTTTATTTTGCTGCTGGCATATTTTATTGCAGAAAATATTCTTGTACTAGTTGAGATTGCTAAAAACACTCGTGGATTAAAAAAAGAAAATAACATTGAAAATAAAATATAACTGCGAACAAATTGAGTATTGTATAATTCTTCTTCAACCGGCTGCCTTTAAGAGTCGGTCGGTTGAAGAAAACATTAATTGTGTTTACAAACATGGCTGTTCTTTGTGTGTAATAGACAAAACAAAAATTATAAATAATTATCTGCCTTCGGCAGACAAGTTGGCATTGGCTTTTCAGTGTTGCATTGTTGTTCTGGACGGCGCTTTAGTTGCAACACCGTTATACTGTTTGTAAATATTATTAAACATAATTGATGAATTATATGAAATCGAAAAATATTACAACTGGGATACTGCTAGGGATTGTTGCTGGAATAATTGATGTTATCCCAATGATGATTCAAAAACTTTCGTGGGATGCTGACCTTTCAGCATTATCTATGTGGATTATTGTAGGTTTTTTAATATCAACAATTGATTTAAGAATTAATCCGATCATTAAGGGTATATTGATAGCATTTTTAGTTTTATTCCCTTCTGCAATCCTGATAGGTTGGAAAGAACCAATATCTTTATTCCCTATTGCAATAATGACAATAATTCTCGGCGGATTGCTTGGTTATTTTATTTCAAAAGTAAAAGAGAAATGAAATAAGAATTTATTCATAGAGCTCAACACAGACGGAGGTTTTCTATGCTGGATATTTGTATTTATAAAGTTGCGTTTGCAAAGTGTTGTTGCTCTTTAAGGTAGTTTGTTCTAAGAAACATTTTTATAAAGAAAAAGTAGTTGCAACTATTCGGTATTCTTGTTTTGAGCTGCCTACCTTCGGTAAATAAACTGGTTAGCGGCAACACCGTTAGGCAATGAGAAAGGAAGAAAGAGTGAATCCTAAGGTTGATTTCTTTTTTAGTAAAGCCAAAAAGTGGCAGCAAGAATTTGAGAAATTGAGAATGATCATTCTTGATTGTGGTCTAAC
>JAKAMS010000032.1:10488-12932 GCA_021812745.1 Bacteroidota bacterium
AACACCGTTAGGCAATGAGAAAGGAAGAAAGAGTGAATCCTAAGGTTGATTTCTTTTTTAGTAAAGCCAAAAAGTGGCAGCAAGAATTTGAGAAATTGAGAATGATCATTCTTGATTGTGGTCTAACAGAAGAATTGAAGTGGGGTAAACCTTGTTACACATTTCAGAAAAGTAATATAGTTTTAATGCACGGTTTTAAAGAATACTGTGCGCTTTTGTTTTTAAAAGGCGCCTTGTTAAAGGATGACCATGGTATTCTAATCCAGCAAACTGAGAATGTTCAGTCGGCACGCCAAATCCGTTTCACCAATGTTCGGGAAATAATTAAAATAGAACACATACTTAAATCGTATATAAAAGAAGCAATTGAAGTTGAAAAAGCCGGATTGAAAGTAAATTTTAAAAAGACAGCTAAATTCATAATTCCAGAAGAATTTCAAAAACAATTAGATAAGAACCATTACTTGAAAACTGCTTTTGATTCATTAACTCCTGGCCGGCAAAGAGGATACATCCTTTATTTTTCCGCACCCAAACAATCCAAAAACAGAGAGTCGAGGATTGAAAAATATATTCAACAAATTCTTAAGGGAAAGGGATTAAATGATTAGACTTTGCAACAAGTCAAAGGATAATATATGAAAGCTGTAGTATGCACAAAATACGGTCCACCTGAGGTTCTTAAGATTAAAGAAGTTAAAAAACCTTTTCCCAAACCGAATGAAGTACTTATAAAAATATTAGCTACGACAGTACACATTGGAGATACTAAGATACGGCGATTAGAACCGGGATTAGGACCGGTTAACGATTTCTTCTTCAAGCCGATTATGCGGATAATTGTTGGCTTTACCGGACCGAGAAAAAAAATACTCGGCATGGAACTCTCAGGAGAAATTGAAGCAGCAGGGAAAGATGTTACACTCTTTAAGGTTGGAGATCCCGTTTTTGCATCAACTGAATTTAAATTTGGTGCGTATGCGCAATATTGCTGTATCCCCGAAAATGGGATTCTTGCAATGAAACCTGCTAATATGTCACACGAAGAAGCCGCACCGGTTTCAAATGGCGGAATAACCGCATTGATTCATCTTAGAAAAGCAAATATCCGGAAAGGTCAAAAAGTATTAATCTATGGAGCTTCCGGCAGCGTTGGTACTTATGCAATACAGATTGCTAAATACTTTGGCGCAGAAGTTACGGCTGTATGCAGTACTACCAATATGGAAATGGTGAAATCTCTGGGTGCAGATAAAGTTATTGATTACACACAGCAGGATTTTACACAAAGCGGTGAGAATTACGACGTTATTTATGATGCTGTAGGAAAAATTGAATCTTCAAAACGTAAAAAATCTCTAAAGAAAACCGGAATCTATCTAAATGTTTTTTCTATGTCCGGCAATATCAAGTTAAAGGTAGAAGACCTCTATACTCTCAAAGAACTTTGCGAGGCGGGAAAGCTGAGAACAGTGATTGATAAACGCTATCCAATGGAAGAAATAGTAGAAGCTCATAAATATGTTGACAAAGGACATAAAAAAGGGAATGTAGTAATAACTATAGAGCATCAAAACAAAACCTAACCAGTTTTCCAAGGCGACCTCCTTCAATCCCGCGTAGCGGGTTCTCGAAAAGCAGGACGTTGCGGCATTGGTACTGTTATAAACTTTTGTTTTAAAAGCTAGTTTCTCTTTTAGTTTAATTAACAAAATTAGAAAGGCACTATGAAAATAAGTGATGCACCAATAATTGTAGAGCAAACCTTTAATTCATCAGTCGGATCTGTTTGGAATTCCTTAACAGAAATCGGGCAAATGCGTAAATGGTATTTTGAAAACATTCCGGCATTTAAACCCGAGATTGGATTCGAAACGCAATTCAACGTTCAAAGCACTGAGAGAAATTTTTTACATATTTGGAAAGTGATTGAAGTCCAGCCGCTGAAAATGATAAAATACAGCTGGGAGTTTGAGGAATATCCGGGTAAATCTACAACTGCATTCGAATTATCAAGAGAAGATAATTTGACAAAACTCCGCCTAACGGTAGAAACTCTGGAAAATTTTCCGGAGGGAATTCCGGAATTCACAAGAGAGAGTTGCATTGACGGATGGAAATATTTTATTAACAACAGACTTAGAGATTATTTAACAAATTAATGAACAGAGTCTATCACTTGCATCAACAATGAATAACTGCTTTGACAAGACTTTTTTGTTTTTTTCTGTGCGGCGCATTAGTAGCCATACAGTTAAGTGTGTAATTTGCGAATATCATCAAAGGAGAACTGGTAAATGAGAAATGCAATGAAACGGAGAGTAATTTCTACAGTCGTAATAATGATTGGTATTAGTAGTTTTTGTTTTGGACAAAAAGAATTTATGACAGTAAACGGAAAGAAGGTTGAAATATTTACATCGGGTTTAGAAAACAATCAAAAG
>JAKAMS010000424.1 GCA_021812745.1 Bacteroidota bacterium
TTATCGCGATTCATATTTTTAAGCGCATCCTGCATTCTCTTAAAAACTTCTTTCATCTCGTCACTGCTCATCTTTTCAAGCAATTCCTGCAGTTCATTGTATTTTTTCAAAGTTTCTTCGGAAAGGAGATTGTTTTTAGTCAAATCATTTTTCATTTCGGAAAGTTTTTGAGAAATCTCATCAACTTTTTTACCGATCTCCTTAAACTTCTCTTCGGCTTTTTCGACACGTTCTTTTTCCTGCCACGAAATATCTTTTGAGTTCTGTTTAAGATCGTCGCTGATCTTCTGCATCTCTTGTTTTAATTGCTCTGCTTTTTTAAGAGTTTTTGTTAAATCTTTTGCCGCATCTTCTTGTTTGTTTTCTGCCTCATTAAAAAGTTCGTTTAAGGATGGAACGGTTATTGTGAATTGTTGTGTCTTGGTGGATTTGGGTCCGTTGATTTGATCGTTATCAAACACCTCTAAATAGCATGAGAGAACTTCACCTTCCGCAAGAACAAGCGGAGCTAAATCCCATACGTAATAAACCTCATCTTCTTTTAACTGTGTAGAAATTGTTATTGGAATTTTAGTGAACTCATCGCTTGGCTGGCGATACTTAGATGAAGAAAGTCTATAATTCAAATTCATTTTACTGAATCCGAAGTCGTCTGAAATTTTTGAAATAATTGAAATTTTTGTTTCTTTCCCGAGCTTAACATTACCGGTTGGCGATATAAGTTCTATGCTTGGCGCGGTATCCGGTAAAATTTTTATAGAGTAAGTAATCGGGTTTATGTTCGCGAATCCTTGAGCATCTTCAATGAGCATTTGATAATCAACATTCTTCAAAGCAGAAAATTCAACAGATGACTTAGTGGAAAGAAAATTCATCTTCTTACTTGTGCTGTCGCTGAATTGAATTACTGCTTTTGAAAGCTCGCGAGAAGAATTCAGCACAATTTTAATTTTACTTCCCGAAAGCACGGTAATGTTTCCATTATCTTTTTGAGTTTGTTCCGGCAAACGAGAATACGCCGGCGGAGAGATGGTCAGATCGAAGCCGGTAATATTTGGGCGGTTGATGACAGAAATTTTGTAACCCCCGCTTGTAATATTTTCTGCAGAAGCAAAATATTCAAAAGAACTTTTTACAGAACGCACCTCAAAAATAAAACCGCCAAGTGAATCGGGTAGTATTTTGGTTTCGGAGAATTCCGATTGCTCTTCTGATTTTGTAGAAAGAATTATTTCTGCCGGCTGTTCTCCTGTGGCTTTAATCCGGATAGTAACGTTTTCTCCTTTTGTAATATTCGCATTACCGGGTTGAACCTCGAAAATAAATTTTGGGGGAGGTGTAAAGTTTTTACTGAAATTAATTAATCTGTATGCGGCTGAATTTAGTCCGGGTACGAATGAAACAATTATTGTCGTTGTGAGAAGAACAAAAAGACTAATTTTAAAAAATTTCTTTGTTGACGAAAAATCAACAACGAGTCCAAAATCTAAATTTTTGGTTTTACTGTAAACATTTTTGAATGCCGCATCTATAAGTTGATTTGAGTAATTACTGCTCTTCTCGTTTAATATTTGAATTGCATTGGCAAGCTCATCTTTAATTTCCGGAAAATAATTTCCTATCTTCTTTGAGACTTCTGCGTAATCCGGGTGTGAGTAGTAGATAAAATCTTTAATGAGCGGATACGCTACATATAAAGCGAAAACTAAGAACGAAACAGAAGCCATCAAATAAAAGAGAGCAGTTCTAAAAACGGAGTTAAAATTTTCAATTAGCTCCAAAAGAACAATAATAAAAAACACAAAACAGAGTTCTGCGATAAAGATGAAAAGTTTTTTCAAACCATCTCTACGTTTTTCGCGTTCTACAACTTCGCGAAGTTTTTTTTCTATTTCGGATAAAGAGTTTTGCATTCTTAATTTTGCTTTATGCCGCAATTTTTTAATTCATCAATGCCCAGACAATAAGGTTGGTTCCAAATTTTAATGCCTCTTCCCGTTTTTGCGGCGGATCTTTGTGCACTTCCGGATCCGTCCACCCATCGCTTGGATTACTTTCATATGTATAATAAACACAGAGCCGCCCGTTTACAAAAATCCCAAATCCTTGCGGAGGTTTACCATTGTGTTCATGTGTTTTAGGCACACCGTTCGGAAAATCGTAGAAGCAATGATAAAGTCCGTAACTAAAAGGAAGTTCAACTAAATCTTTTTCCGGGAAAACCTTTTTTATTTCTCTGCGGAACGCTTTGTCTAAACCGTAATCGTCATCAACATAAAGAAAGCCGCCGTTCTCAAGATATGCCCGAAGTTTTTTCGCCTCGGAATCTGAAAAGACAACATTACCATGTCCGGTCATAAATAAAAACGGATAAGCAAAAATATTTCCGCTTGTCAGATCAACAAATTCGTATACAGGTTCTGTTTTGATGTTGGTCTTTTGAGCAATAAACGTTAGAAGATTTACTTCCTCCGAGGGATCATTATACCAATCCCCGCCGCCGTTGTATTTTAGCCGAGCAATCTTAAATTTACCTTCATCTTGCGCCGTTGTAATTGCCGGCAACATAAAGAGAAGCAACAATATTTTATAAACTATTTTCATTCTTTCTTGATTAACCCCGCACAAAATAAAGATTTCATCCTCACTTTGCTTATGTAAAAAAATAGAGAGTCAATTTCTTGCGATGAACCCGCTTGAGCGAAATCATATCTTAATTAAACAAAATAACTCATGCGCATTATACAACTCTTTCTTCCCTTAATTAATGGAATTCAGTAATTTTACATCCAGAAACAAATAAAGAGTCAGCCATGAAATATTTATTTCGTCTTTCAATCATTCGGTCTTTTCTTCTTTGCTTCATTTCTTTTTTATTTCTTTCATCTATTCAAACGT
>JAKAMS010000425.1 GCA_021812745.1 Bacteroidota bacterium
TCCGGAAGAAAACGTTCGGAATTAAAATTAGCAGAAAGCGAAGAGCGATACCGCAAATTATTTGACTTTTCTCCCGATCCGATCTTTGTTCATAAAGACGGGAAGATACTTTTTATAAACAGCGCCGGCTTAAAATTATTTGCGGCACAGCACGAAGAACAAATCGTAGGCAAAAATATAATTGAGTTCATCCATCCAGACTTCCGCGAATCTGCAAAAGAAAGAATAACTTTACTTCAGAATGGAACGGATAAATTACAGGTTGTGAGGAAAAAATTTGTTCGGCTGGATGGTGTAGTAATAGACGTAGAGGCTTCTACAATTTCGTTTATGAATGAAGGTGAAATAGCCGCGCAAGTGGTTGTGCGCGATATTACGGAAAAGATGAAAGCAGAAAAACAGATTAGTCTTCAAGCTGAACTTCTTAATTCTGCCAACGATTCCATCCTTCTAATAGATAACAAAGGAAACATAGTTTACGCAAACAAAGCTGCTCTTCAACAACATGGTTACACAGACAAAGAAATGTTGAAGATGAAGATTCAAGAGCTTGACGTTGACGAGAGCCCGAATGTAGTACCAAACAGACTTAAGAACATTCATGAGAAAGGATTTGGCGCTTTTGAAGTTACACATTACAGAAAGGACAAATCGATTTTTTCCGCCGAAGTCAACGCACAATTGATAACAATAGAGAATGAAAAATATATACTAAGCGTGGAGCGCGATATATCGGAGCGGATTCAGACTCACAACGCACTTATTCAGAGCGAAGGGAAATTCAGATCTATCTTTGAATCTGCTTCTGTTGCAATTTTAATTCTCGGACTTGATCAGAAAATTTTACAGGCAAACAGCACATTCACAAAGATGCTTGGTTTTACCCAAGATGAAGTAGTTGGAAGAAGTATTTTAGATTTTACTCATGAAGAAGACAGAGCAGATTCAAATTCAAAATTAGGCAGCATTATTCATAAATCAGAAAAAGTCAACTATCTTGAGAAACGTTATTATTGTAAGAACGGGGAGTTGCTGTGGGGTATAGCTTCTGGTACGGTTATAAAAGATGACAAAGGAAATCCTCTCTATGTTGTTGGCTTAATTCAAGACATAACTGAAAGAGTGAAAGCGAATGAAAATTTAAGAAAAATTTCTAGCGCTGTCGAGCAGAGCCCATCATCAATAATTATAACCGACCTATCAGGTTCTATTGAATATGTTAATCCAAAATTCACCGAGGTTACAGGCTATACTTTTAACGAAGCTTTTGGTCAAAACCCAAGAGTGCTTAAGTCCGGCAGACAGACAAAAGCGTTTTATCAAAACATGTGGAATGCTCTTACATCTGGCAATGAATGGAAAGGTGAATTTCACAATAAGAAAAAATCAGGCGATCTGTTTTGGGAACGTGCGTCAATATCACCAATTAAGAACGATGCAGGAAGAATCACACATTTTCTTGCTGTGAAGGAAGATATTACTGAATGGAAAAACATTCAGGAAGAACTTATCAGGTCTAAAGAAGAAGCTGTTGAAGCAAGCAAACTAAAATCTTCTTTACTTGCAAACATGTCTCACGAATTCCGCACCCCGCTTAACGGAGTTCTTGGCTTTGCACAATTGCTGAAA
The DNA here is from genome assembly GCA_021812745.1 of Bacteroidota bacterium. Next base: position 1,630 of record JAKAMS010000425.1, read on the forward strand.
GAAGAAATTGCAGATTCAGATCAGCTTGATATGATTGATAAGATTATTCAATCGGGAAGAAGATTGATGAACACACTCAACTCTGTGCTTATGCTTACAGAACTTGAGAACAATAACTATCTTATTAATAAATCCGAAATTGATCTTGCGGTTCTCTGCAAGCAGTTAAAAATGTTTTTTACAAAACCGGTGCAGAACAAGAGTCTAGATTTTATTCTTGATCTCAAAGAAGAAAATATCTCAATTATATCGGATGAAAATTTACTAACCCGGGTAATCTCAAGCTTTATAGAGAACGCAATAAAATATACTCAAGCCGGTGGAATTAAAATTGAACTTACCAGCAGTTATCAAGAGGATGGAAAGAAGTATGCTATAATTAACATAATTGATACTGGAATAGGTATTCGTACTGAAGATCATAATTTGATTTTTAGAGAATTTAAACAGTTAAGTGAGGGCTTCAGAAGAGATTTTGAAGGATTAGGATTAGGGTTAACAATAGCAAATAAAATTACAACTTTAATAGGCGGTAAAATTACTTTACAAAGCGAGCTTGGCAAAGGATCAAAATTTACGCTTATGCTTCCTATCGAAACTCCGCTCAAAACCGATAATGTTCAAACAAACCAAATTTTTACGGGGAGAAAGATGTCAACAAATGTAAAGACTTCAAAAGAAAACGAATTGTCTAACGTATTACTCATAGAAGATAATCCTCTTAACATAGAAGTGGTTCAAAAATTTCTTTCTAAGATATGTGCCGTTTCCTTTGCGCGGGATGGTCTGACTGCAATTAAAATGTCTGCTGATAATGATTACAGTTTAATTATGATTGATATAAATCTTGGTCAAGGAATAGACGGAGTACAAGTATTACATGAGATAAAAAAACTTAGCAAATATGATGGCAAGCCAATAATTGCTTTAACGGGTTATGCGTCAGACGCCAACAAAAAAGAATTTTTAGCTCACGGGTTTACCCACTATTTGGCAAAACCTTTTGATAAGAGAGAATTAGTAAAGCTTGTAATGGATATCTTACATTTGAATTAGAAATAATTGAGATATTGCTCAGATTGAGTTACAAAATCTCTGAGAGAGCTGTTACAAACTAAAATTGGGAGTAAAACGTTCGGTTAAAAGTAAATTGTTCGCTTAAAATCCACTTGCTAATCATTTCAATAGCCAATAAGTTTCGTATACAAAACATTCTATTTGAATAATCTATTTAAGGTTCTAACATGAGTCTCAGTCAAATTGCAAGA
>JAKAMS010000426.1 GCA_021812745.1 Bacteroidota bacterium
CAAAAAATGATCCGGATATAAAATCATCTCTTGAAGAGGTTAAAAAGATTTATGAAGAAATCCGTGTTAAAGTTTTAGAGCCGATAATTGTTAGAAGAACAAGAAGCGATCTGAAAGAACATCCGCAATATTGGGATGATATACAAAATCAGAATCTTCTATTCCCGGAGGTTGAAAAGCCAATCAAGATTCTTTACCAGCTTAATAATCAGCTCGAAAATCTTTACGACAAAACAATGTTCTTTATTAGCGATCCGAAAAAAGGATTAACTTACAATCGATACAAAGCTATTGGGTATCTAAAACCCGATAGGAAGAAACGTTATATCACAGCCGACCTTGTCTCTGCACAACTTGCAATGATAATGAAAGTTCTTCTCGTTAAACGCATCGATAGCAGTTTCTTTGCTTTTAAGCAATCGCTGAAAAGATTTTATGATGCCACAAGAGCAATGGTAACAATGTTTGAGAGAGGCAAAATATTTATCGCACCCAATCTTCCTGTAACAGAATATATACTTGCAGATAATGAAGAAGCGCTACTCGACCTGGTTCTCCAAGAATCTCCAACCGACCCAACAATCGAGATTTGTGCACCGGAAGATTTTGAAGAAGGATTGCAAGAAGGATTAGTTCACGATCTTAAAATTCTGGAAGAACTTTATTCTGAATGGAGTGCTGTCAATCAAGATCCAAAATTTGATGAATTCGTTGATAAGCTAAATACGGAATTCTTTTACCCCGGGAGAAATCTTCAGCGTAAGCTTGTTGTGTTTTCCGAATCGATGGAAACAACAATCTATCTGAAAGAAAAACTTGAAGCTGCCGGCTTTACAAAAATTCTTTGTGTCGATAGCGGCAATCGAAAAGAAAAGATGCATGCAATTCGAGCTAACTTTGATGCTAATGTAAAAACAGATGAACAGAAAAACGATTATGATATTATCATATCAACCGAAGTTCTTGCTGAGGGTATTAATCTCCACCGCTCAAATATAGTTGTTAACTATGATACTCCCTGGAATTCAACACGGTTGATGCAACGGATTGGAAGAGTAAACCGTATCGGTACACAAGCTCCGCGTATTTATATTTACAATTTTTTCCCAACATCGAAAGTTGATGACGATATCGAGCTTAAGAAAAAAGCATTCATGAAGTTGCAAGCATTTCATTCTGCGCTTGGAGAGGATAGCCAGATTTATACTCCGGAGGAGGAAACCGATTCATTCGGTCTGTTCGATAAAAATATTGAAGAAGAAAAAGACGAACGGCTTATTTATCTAATGAAGCTTCGCAAAATAAAAGAAGAGAATCCCGAACTCTTTAAGAAAATTAAAAACATGCCGTTGCGTGCCCGCGCCGGCAGAAAACATAAAATTCTTAACGGCTCAACTATATGTTTCATCCGTAATCAAAAGCGAGATGCTTTTTATTACTGTAAACCGGATGCTACTCTCGATGAATTGACATTCGTCGAATCTGCTAAACAATTTGAATCTCGTGCAGAAGAAAAACAAATCCCGCTTCATGAATTTCATCACGAACAAGTTAATGCTGCAATAAATTCTTTCAGTGAACAGATACAAAAAGAATCTGCAAAAGATAAAAAAGTTGATATTACCCAAGGACCAAATGAGAAAAAAGCTATAGCTTATCTCGATGCATTTCTGAATATTAAATTGGCTAGTCAAGAAGAAGTTGAATTAATTCTTTTGGCAAAGAAAGCTATTCGCTTTGGTCGCTTTCAAAACCTTCAGCGCGATATTAACAAACTTCACAATGCTGTCAAGGTTAAACATGTAAAGCCGGTTATACTTTTAGAAAAATTGATGCATATTCTTAATTCATATCCGCTGAAATCGATTTCGGAAAATGATCTTCAGCCGTCGGAACAGTTTGAATTATTCTTCTCAGAATTGAATCCCGAAATAATTATTTCTGAATCGTTTTCTGTGTGAATGAGAATGAATTATCGAAAAGTCAATTGCGTAAGGAGTGAACAAAAAAAGAAACCCCGAATTGCTTCGGGGTCAAACTAACGATGCTATCGTTAGCGCTGTTAAACGTGATTCAAATATAACAATTACCTGATAAAAACAAAAGATTATTTTATGCGCGAAAGAGTTATTGCTTATGTAGATGGTTTCAATCTTTATTTTGGACTGAAGTCAAAAGGATGGAAAAGGTACTATTGGCTTAACCAGAAAGCTATGATTCAAAATCTGCTAAATCAAAATCAAGACTTATCTCTCATTAAGTATTTCACTTCCCGCGTCTCATTTCCACCTGATAAGGTTAAACGACAAGGCGATTATCTCGAAGCATTGATGACTCTTTCTGATCTAAAGATTTACTATGGTAAGTATCAGATGAACAAACAAGAATGCCGGCGTTGCGGAAATATTCAGTTTGTTCCTAATGAAAAAATGACGGATGTAAACATTGCTGTCGAAATTCTTAAAGATGCTTACCGGGATAAATTCGATACAGCTTTTTTGGTTTCTGCCGATAGTGATCTATCTGCACCGGTACAAGCAATAAAAGAACTGTTTCCGGCAAAAAGAATAATTGTTGGTTTCCCTCCAAATAGATCTTCTTTCGTCTTGACGCAGCTCGCAAGTGCCTTTATTAATATCGGTCGTAGAACTTTTGCAAAAAGTGTTTTTCCGGATGAAGTTGCTAAACCTGATGGATTTATTTTGCGTAAACCGCATGAATGGAGTTAATAAATTATTGAAATAACTATGACCGAATCTGAACTCAAATCCCGTCTCCAACAGAAATACAATCATTCAATTTGGAAAGACATTCTCAATTCCATTTTCCCGAAAGTAGAATACCTTTTACACCCGGCTGTTCTAGCGGAGAAGACTGATACTGCAAAATTTG
>JAKAMS010000427.1 GCA_021812745.1 Bacteroidota bacterium
AAGCGTCTGTTAGTCAAGAGATAGAAAAAGATGAAATAAAAATAACTAAGGAAGTACTCGAAAATGTAATTCAGCGGAAAAATATTCTGTATGACAAAGCCGGTGAAGAACATTACAATATAATTTCTGCATTTATAAAAAGCATCAGAGGTTCTGACCCGGATGCAGCAGTTTATTGGATGGCAAGAATGCTGGAAGGAGGCGAAGACCCTTTATTTATAGCACGCAGAATGGTAGTCCTTGCATCAGAAGATATAGGTAATGCTTCGCCGAATGCGTTGTTATTGGCAGAGGCAGCATTCAGTGCAGTTCATAAGATTGGTATGCCGGAAGCGAGAATCATTTTATCACAGTGTGCAACCTACCTCGCATCTTCTCCTAAAAGTAATTCTGCATACATGGCTATTGATACTGCTCTTGGTGATGTTAGACATAATCCGCAATATCAAGTTCCGTTAAATCTAAGAAACGCGCCAACTAAATTGATGAAAGATTTGAATTATGGGAAAGAGTATAAATATCCTCACTCATTCAGTAATAATTTCATCGCAGAAAATTATTTGCCTGAAGAGCTCAAGGATAAACAATATTATCTCCCTTCGGAAAATGGGAATGAAAAAACAATTAAAGAACGATTAAAAAGTTTGTGGAAGGATAGAAAAAAATATTAGCAGCGGATAAACATTTTACCAGGCAACTGTTTCACCAATCCTTTGAATTCCAATGTTAGCAGATTAACCAGGCAGTCTGTAGTACTCATAGAGCAAGTTGTTGCAATTTCATCTATTTGTTTTGGATCCGTACTCAAGATATTGATAAGTTTTTCTTCGAATAAATTTAATTCTACGCTCGGTTGTGGAATATTTTTCCCAATCTCAGGTTTTAATTGTAACTGTAGTTCAAGTAAAATATCTTCCACACATGTTACTAATTTAGCCTCCCCGTTTTGAATTAATTTGTTAGGTCCTTCGCTTTGGCTGGTATTAATATTTCCTGGAAGCGCAAAAATTTCTCTGTTTTGATCGAGAGCATAGGCAGCAGTTTGCATTGCGCCACCATTAAGTTTTGTTTCAACCACCAATGTCCCGAGTGATAATCCAGATATAATTCTATTACGTCTTGGAAAGTTTTGTGCGTCTGGTTTTGTCCCAAGTCCAAACTCAGTTATGACTACACCTTTTTCCTTAATTTGGTTAAACAGTTTTTTATTCTCAGGTGGATAAACAATATCCAGCCCGCTACCAATTACTGCTATTGTTCTGCCGCCAGCTTTCAATGCGGCTTCATGCGCAAATGAATCTATTCCTCTAGCTAGGCCGCTTACAACCGTTATGTTTTTATTTGCAAGTTCGGCAGAAAATTTTTCTGCTTGTAATTTCCCATAAGGAGAAGGCAACCGTGTTCCGACTATTGCGACTGAATATTTATCATACTCGGAAAAATTTCCTATTGTATAAATTATTAAAGGTGGAAAATAAATTTTCTTCAACAAATCTGGATAGTTTACATCCCAATAGGTAATTAATTGCCCACCTATTTTTTGTAGGTATTCAAGCTCATTGTCTAGCTCTTTTTTTATTTTCAAAAGATTTTCTTTTGATGAGAGAATTTTTGTCGCTAGAATTTTGCTAATTCTGTCAACACGTAAAAGATTATTAAAGTCAGCATCTAAGATTGATTCGAATTCTCTAAATTGTGATAGAAGAGAAAAGATTTTTTGAGGTCCAATACCTTCGATATTAAGAAGAAGTTTTAAATAAGCTAAATTTTCGTATGTAATTTTTGACAAGGTTTTATGAAACGAAATTAGTCTTTTGCAATTTCAATGTTATCTACAACCGCAATAACCATTGTATTAACCGGCGCATTGCCATGCCCAAGTATTTGTTGAACAGCATCACCTTCCTGAACAATAATAACATTATCTCCAATACCAGCATCAACAAGATCAAGTGCAATCAAATCTTTTTCACCAATAAAATTAAAATTCTGGTCAATTTTATGAGCTAATAAAAGCTTATGTCCGGTCAAAAATTTATTTTTTGGAGTCGAGACAATATTCCCTTTAATTTTTGCTAGAAACACTCATTCCTCTTTTTGTTTTGACGATGGTTTTAAGAAAATAGCAAGAGGAATTAAAATTAAATAAACGATTAATAGAATTACAGGAGACACCGACATGGATAGTGTACTATTCCATGCCCCATTTGTCATAAAATAGTACCCAGTTATTAAAACAAGCATGCTAAGGATCAAAAAAGTATAGTTTATTTTATGCCAATAATCATTAAAAGGTGATTTTGTAACTTTTTTTTGATCTTTCAGATTTTTTTGCACTTTTGACATTTGACCTCGGTAATAAATTTTATACGAATAATAAGATTTCATTTCCTTATTATTTTGGAAACATTTTTTAGAGTTCTTCTATCAAAATAATTAACTTTTCAATAAAAAACCCAAGATAAAAAAGATAGATTTTTAATTTTCTTCAAGTAGTCAAACTTCTTAGTTTTATTCAATTATTCATGAATAATTCATATAATTTCTAATAGTCATAACAACTTTTCAAGGAGAAGGAAAATAACATTTTTATAAAGTAGCTTATTTTTTTATAAAAATATTTGCATAGAACAAAATGTTGATGTACATTTACGGCCCATAAAAAAAGCAGTAGTTACAAAAAAAAGATTTTTTTTACGAGTTTCTAAAAAAAATCTTGACAAAAGAAAAAAATAAGTATAAGTTTGACATCCACGTTTTAATTAAGTTCTTTGACAGAGTGAGTGACTAAAGAAATTCTTTAGTAGTTTTAGCTTTGTTGATTCAAAATTTTTACAAACTCTACAACGGAGAGTTTGATCCTGGCTCAGGACGAACGCTGGCG
>JAKAMS010000033.1 GCA_021812745.1 Bacteroidota bacterium
CTAAAAGATGTCTTAATTCATTCTTTGTGCAATCAAAAATAGTAGAGACTTGATTTTTCGGGATGTTACAATAATGCATCCTATCCAAATGCTCATCATCGAATGTTAACACGCCTTCAAAGATTACGAGCGGGAATAATATACAATATAGAGGTTTATATTTCCACTTGTATTCTCCCTCTGCCATTGCCATCTTTTGAAGAGTGCAAAATCCTTGTTTATCAAGAAAAACGCATTTGCCGTTGTAAACTTCGGTACCAACTGCAACTCCGGAAGGAAAATCGTTATCGGGTTCCGGCGCTTCAAACCATTTATCAACTTCTTTAATTTGAGAATCATCCATGTGAGAAATAATTTTATCTTTTGCAGAGATAATTATTTCGTGTTCGGATTTATCTGTATAAACGCCGTAATAACAGCATTCACCGCTGCAGATGCAAACATCGCATGCTTTTACAAACGGTTTTGTAAAAATAACCGGATCTATATACATCCCGTTAATTTGCTTTTCAAATTTTTGCTGCGTCATAGATATTTTTCCACATCAGAATATTTGTCTATACCAAAAACTTTTACATCGGGATTAATTCTTTTAAGAAGACCTTGTAAAACTTTGCCCGGACCAATTTCATAGAATTCGTCAGCGCCGGCATTAATCATATTAGCAATTGTTTCTTCCCAGCGTACCGGTTGATCAAGTTGCCTATTTAATAAGTCTTTGATTTCATCTTTTTGATGAACCGGTTTTGCGGTTACGTTTGCATAAACAGGAATTTTAGCATCATAAAAAAGAGTTGAGTCTAATTTCAATTTTAAAATTTCTTTAGCGCTTGCCATCAAAGGTGAATGGAAAGCTCCGCTTACAACCAATTCCTTTACAAGCTTTGCACCTTTTGTTTTTGCAATCTCCATCGCTCTGTTAACACCTTCAACTGAACCGGAAATTACAATTTGTCCCGGCGAATTAAAATTTGCGCATTGAACAATTCCGCTTGCAGAAGCTTCAACACAAATTTCTTCAAGAAGAACGGAATCTAATCCCACAATAGCAGCCATTGTTCCCTTCTGTTCAATTCCGGCTTGAAGCATAGCGCTTCCGCGCAGACGGACAAGTTGAACCGCATCATAAAATTGAATTGCCTTGGCTGCTACAAGCGCAGAGTATTCACCCAACGAATGACCTGCTGCCATATCCGGTTCCATTATTCTTATAATACTTCCAAGAATAACGCTATGTATAAAGATTGCAGGCTGTGTTACATCTGTTTGCTTAAGAGCATCTTCCGGACCGTTGAACATTGTATGGGAAATATTAAGACCAATAGCTTCTTCTGCTGTGCGAATCATTTCTTTCGCTTCAACAGAATTTTCGAAAAGGTCTTTTGCCATTCCAACATACTGAGAACCTTGTCCCGGAAATATGAATGCCCTCTTTCCCATTAATCAATTGCCCATGTTAAAAATAGTGCACCCCATGTATAACCTGCACCAAAAGCTGAAAGAATTAAGTTATCACCCTTTTTAACTTTTCCAGCTCTGTAATATTCTGTTAGACAAAGAGGAATAGTAGCTGCTGTAGTGTTTCCGTATCTGTCAATGTTAATCATAACTTTATCTTTAGATAATCCCATGCGCTGAGCTGTAGCGTCAATTATTCTTAAGTTTGCTTGATGAGGAACAAGATAAGAAACGTCTTCGGATTTTAAATCATTCCTTTGCATAATCTCATAAGAGATATCTGCCATTCCTTTAACAGCTACTTTAAAAACTGCTTTCCCATCCTGATAGATGTAATGTAATTTTTGGTCAACAGTTTCGTGAGATGACGGAAGAGCACTGCCGCCGGCTTTCATATGCAGAGCATTCTTGCCTGAACCATCTACATATAACAAAGAATCTTTTATACCATATTTCAAATCATCCGAGGGTTCAAGTAAAACCGCAGAAGCGGCATCGCCAAACAGAATGCATGTATTACGGTCTGTGTAATCAACTATTGAACTCATTTTATCTGAGCCGATAACTAAAACTTTTTTATAAGAACCGCTTTCAACTAAACTTGCGCCTGTTTGAAGCGCGAATAAAAATCCGGAACATGCGGCCGAGAGATCGAATCCCCATGCGTTCTTGGCACCAATTTTTTCTTGCACCAAACAAGCAGTTGCAGGAAAAAACATATCGGGTGTAACCGTTGCAACAATAATTGCATCTATCTCTTCCGGTTTTACATTTGTAGTTTTGAAAAGGTCTTCGCACGCTTTAGCCGCCATATCGCTTGTAGCGCCGTTTTCCATCATTCTTCTTTCGCGAATACCGGTACGGGAAGTTATCCATTCGTCATTTGTTTCAACAATACTTTCGAAATATTTATTGTCCAGAATTTTTTCCGGGACATACATTCCAACAGCTGTAATTGAAGCATTTCGTATTTTTTTATTTTTTATCTGCATAATTTTCTAACGCTTTCTCAAATTTTTGAATTAAATTTTTATCATACATTTCTTTTGCACGGAGAATCATATTCTTAATTGCTAATGGAGAACTTGAACCGTGACCGATTATACTAATTCCATTTATTCCGAGAAGTGGAACTCCTCCGTAAAGATCGGGATTCAAAGGGCTGAGTGCCTGCTTAAGAGTATTTTTGAACAATCCGATTTTAATTTTTTCAAAGAGACTTTTTTCAGAATGTTGTTTTAATAAGTACTTCATAAATCCGGGAACGCTTTCGCCAAATTTTAAGAGTATGTTGCCAACAAAGCCGTCACAGATTACAATATTGCTTTTGCCTTTGAGTATATCTCTTCCTTCAACATTTCCAATAAAATTCAAATCGGAATTTCTCATCAACTCTGCTGTTTCTTTTACCTGTTTATTTCCCTTTTCATCTTCTTCACCTACATTCAACAAAGCAATGGTAGGATTTTTAATTCCATGCAGTTCACTGACAAATATTCTTGCCAAAACAGCATACTGGAATAAATGCTGCGGTTTAACATCAACAAAAGCTCCCACATCAAAAAGATATGTAGCATTACTTTCGCTTGGTATAAAACTTCCAATAGTAGGTCTTTCAATATTTTTCAGACGACCGATTAAGAGAGTAGAAACCGCAGCAACCGCGCCGGTGTTGCCGGCACTTACAAATGCATCCGCTTTTTTCTCTTGTACCAATCTGGCGCCTACAACAAGAGAAGAATCTCGTTTCGATTTGATTGCTTCGGTCGGTTTATCATGCATTTCAATAACTTGAGATGCGTGATGAATCATTTTTTCATCAAGATCAATTTTTTCTTCACGCGCACTCTTTAAGATCTTCTCTTTATCGCCGACAAGAATCAATTCAAAATTTGAATCTTCCCGCAGTGCATCGAAAGCACCGAGAAGTTCATGCTTAGGGGCATAGTCGCCCCCCATAGCATCAACTGCAATTCTGCATTTTTCTAATTTTTTTTCTGTCATCTAAGAAAATGAATGTTACGACTCTGGAACGAACATAGATCTGCCGGCATAATAGCCGCAGTTCGGACAAGCTCTATGGCTCAATTTAATTTCACCACAGTTAGAGCAGCGGCTCAAGGAAGGAACAGTCGCTTTATAGTGAGTTCTACGCTTATCTCTTCTTGTTTTAGACATCTTGCGTTTCGGATTTGGCATCGTACTACCTGTTTATTAGTTATTAAAATTACCTTTTAATTTTTTTAACGGTTCCCATATATCATGGGTTGATTCGTCTTTGCAATTGCATGTTTCTTCGTTTAAGTTTTTTCCGCAATGCGGACACAAACCCCTGCAATCATCCTTGCATAACCTTTTTAAAGGAATCGAAAGTTCGGCATATTCATATATATCATCTTTCAAATTGATCTTTTCTTGATCCGGCGAAAGATACTTTACGTTGTATTCGTCAGATTTCACAGTTTCCCTACTGAAAAGATAGCTAATCTGGAAATGACTTGTCAGATTAGTTTCAAATTCAACGGCGCACCGGTCGCAAACCAGTTTGGAATGAACAGTTAAATCACAATCAAGAACAATCTGATGAAGCGATTTGTCCATTTTGAAACCAACTTCAACATCTCCAAAGAACAATTCTTCCAAACCGAGATTTTTGACGGGTTCAGAAAGCCGGAAACTATGTATACCGTCAGAAAAATTAGTATATTTTATAATCATTTGAAGAACATGAAAAAATTGGGTCAAAATATATACAGCTAATCTTTTATAATCAAGGAAACTGTGAATTTGGTTATTAATCAAAGAGTTTGAACCTATGCCGATTTTAGCTTCACTTTTTGCCGCCTTTGTTCCAATGTTCATTTATCTTGCCCTAATTTGGTGGATGGACAAATACGACCGGGAACCATTTTCATTTTTATTTATCCATTTTCTATGGGGCGCCTTAGGCGCAGTAATAATTGGCATTGCGGGAAGTATGATTCTTTCTGCCTTCATAGGATTGACTGGTACAGAACCAATATCATCATCACTAATCCAAACAATTTTCTTCGCACCTTTCAGCGAAGAGATTGCAAAAGGAGTCTTTCTTCTTTATTCAGTTAACTCAAAAAAATTTGATAACATTACCGATGGAATTGTTTACGGCGCGGCTATAGGTCTTGGCTTCGGCATGACGGAAAATTTTATCTACTTTTTAACTTATGGAGATACACTTTCGTCATGGCTCCAACTTGTAGTAATCCGTTCACTTTTTTCGGCTGTAATGCATTGCATCTCGACGGCATCTTTTGGCGCTTTTCTGGCTATTGCAAAATTTTCAACTCCGGCAGGTAAAATAATTTTCCCATTTGCCGGTTTAACAATTGCCATGTTAATACATTTTTTGTGGAATGCTACAATTAGTTTTGAAACTACTTTTTTTTACGGATTTATTTTTATGATTTTTTTAGTTCTCATTTTCTTTTTTGTTTTTAAATTGTCAATTAGAAATGAAAAAAATATTATAGAATGCGAACTTCTTGAAGAAAGCAATGATGGTTTAATTCCCAAAGAGCATATAAAAGTTCTCAGCAGTCATTTGAGATTTAGAAAAGGATGGATTGATGAGAGAATCAGAAAACTTTATACGCGTTATGCAATCCGGCTTGCTTTCAATAAAAATCAGCTTAGAAATGTGAAAGACGCATCAAAGAATTATTACGCAACTGAGATTGAAAAGAACCGGCAAGTTGTCCGTTCACTTTTAACAAATAACATACTATAAATTAGATGAAAACTGTTGGCATTTTTGGCGGATCGTTCGATCCAATTCATATTGGACATTTGACAACATCTTTTGATGTTCTGAAAAGAAGAAACCTCGATAAAATTATTTTCGTTCCTTGTCATATTTCTCCTCACAAAACAGATCAAATACCTACTGAAGATGTTCACCGTTTGAATATGGTAAATCTCGCTATTGAAGACTCTCCTTTATTTGAATCATGCGACTATGAAATCGGCAAAGGAGATGTTTCTTACACTTATGATACATTGGTAGAGTTAAGAAAAAAGTACAATAATATTGAGCTCATAATTGGTTTTGATAATTTAGTTGTGTTCGATAAATGGCACAGACCGGACGATATATTTAAACTTGCTAAGGTGGTAGTGTTGAAACGAGAAATGGACAACATTCCGGTTGTACACAACAAATATTTCGGCTCTGCTATTTTACTTGATACTCCGCTGATAAATATTTCTTCAACGGAAATTCGGAACCGTGTAAAGAATGGTTTGCCAATTGATTATCTTGTTCCGCAAAAAGTAAAAGAATATATTTATCAAAACAGATTATACATTTAATTATACTAATGACACCCGAAAATTTTATAGAAAGAATATTCATCAACGATAAGCGTGCTGTTGCCCGCGCAATAACCATTATAGAATCCGGCAACTCTAATTCTACTGAGATTCTAAAAGAACTGCATAAAAAAATTGGACGCGCATACAGAATAGGAATAACCGGACCTCCCGGAGCGGGCAAATCAACTCTTACAAATCAGCTTACAAAATATTACCGCAAACAGAATAAAAAAGTCGGTATTATTGCTGTTGATCCGACAAGTCCATTTACCGGCGGAGCTCTGTTAGGAGACCGGGTTAGAATGAGTGAAGTTGGAAGTGATTCCGGCGTGTTCATCCGCAGTATGGCAACGCGTGGTAGTCTTGGCGGATTAAGTAAGAAAACGATTGATGCTGCCGATATTCTCGATGCTGCCGGATATGATTTCATAATTTTTGAAACTGTGGGTGTTGGTCAATCCGAACTTGATGTTGCAAGAGCGGCAGATACGACTATAGTTGCGCTGGTTCCGGAATCTGGAGATTCAATTCAAGCAATGAAAGCCGGATTGATGGAGATTGCCGATTTCTTTGTTCTGAACAAAAGCGATAGACCAGGATCCGAAAGCGCAATGGTGGCTTTAAAAACAATTCTTATGCTTCGTGACCATACAGAAAAAAGCTGGCTTCCAAATATTATTAAAGCGGTTGCTTCAGAAAATAGCGGCACTAAAGAAATTGCAGATGAAATTGAACGGCATCATAATTACTTAGAGCAAAACGGATTACTCAAAGAGAAACGAGAATCGAATTACAAAGTGCGCATCAAAGAAATTGTTGAACATCTTTTGAAGAATGAATTGTGGAAAGAAGAACGAGCAAAAAGTTTAGAATCATCTCTTTCTAAAGTTGTTGAAGGTGAGACTTCTCCATATCAGATCGCAGAAACATTATTTAACAATTTCAAATCAACCATTCAACAATAAGGTTTGTCATGTCAGAGATTAAAACAGACGTAAAATTTTTAATAGAGTTAGATGAAAATCAACTCGCTATTAAAGAAACAATAAGAAACTTCGCTGAAGAAAAGATAAAACCGCACATAATGGAATTTGATGAAGCGCAGCATTTTCCGTTAGAATTGATGCAGCAACTTGGAGAACTTGGGTTTCTCGGCATACTTGTTCCGGAAGATTTTGGCGGTTCGGGACTTGGTTATGTTGAGTATGCGCTGATTGTTGAAGAGTTGGCGCGCATAGACCCTTCTATTGCTCTTTCTGTTGCGGCACATAATGGTCTCTGCACAAATCATATTAATGTTTTTGCAAATGACGAACTAAAGAAAAAATATTTACCTGATCTTGCCAGCGGAAGAAAAATAGGCGCTTGGGGATTAACAGAACCAGGCAGCGGAAGCGATGCTGCAGCAATGCAAACAACCGCCACGAAAGATGGAAACTACTTTATACTGAACGGATCAAAAGCATTTATTACCCATGGCGGAGTTGGTAAAACCGCTGTTGTTCTTGCAATAACGGATAAGAGCAAAAACAAAAAAGGTATTTCTGCATTTGTTGTGGAAAAAGATACAGAGGGATTTTCTGTAGGTAAAAAAGAAAATAAACTTGGTATGCGCGCCAGCGAAACAACTCAATTAATTTTTGAGAACTGTCATGTTCCGGCTGATAATTTGATTGGTAACGAAGGAGAAGGGTTTGCGCAAGCGATGAAAATTCTTGAAGGCGGAAGAATTTCTATTGCTGCCTTAAGTGTTGGCTTAGCTCAGGGCTGTCTGGATTCATGCATCTCCTATTCAAAAGAAAGAAAACAGTTCGGTAAAACTTTATCGGAGTTCCAGGCGATACAATTTAAACTTGCCGATATTGCATGCGAAATTGAAGCCGCTCGGTTAATGACTTTCAAAGCTGCACGAATGAAAGACGAAAATAAAAATATATTGGATATAGCTGCTAAGGCAAAACTTTTTGCCAGCGAGGTTGCAACTCGAGCCGCAAATGAAGCTGTCCAAATATTCGGCGGCTACGGTTTTACAAAAGATTATCCGGTGGAAAAATTTTACCGCGATGTTAAACTGTTAACAATTGGTGAAGGTACGTCAGAAGTTCAACGGCTGGTCATTTCAAGAAATCTTTTAAAGGATTAATTCGAAACTCTTATGGCACAAATCGGCACACAAATAAATCAGAACGAAACTTTTCTGAGAAGAGAAGATTTTCATAAAAATCTAATTAGAAAGATCAATGCTGTTAGGGAAACAATTAAACTTGGCGGCGGTAAAATTGCAATTGATAAGCAGCATGAAAAAGGAAAATTAACTGCACGTGAGCGTGTTGATAAATTGATTGACAAAGGGACAGCTTTTTTTGAGCTGAACACTTTTGCCGCACATGATATGTATAAAGAGTATGGCGGCGCACCAAGCAGCGGAACGATTTTCGGAATTGGAAAAATTCACGGGAAGAATTTTGTAATTGTAGCTAACGACGCTACAGTAAAAGCCGGTGCTTGGTTTCCAATTACGGCTAAGAAAAATTTAAGAGCCCAGGAAATTTCAATCGAAAACCGTTTGCCAATTATTTATCTGGTTGATAGCGCCGGAGTATTCCTTCCTCTTCAGGAAGAGATTTTTCCGGATAAAGAACATTTTGGAAGAATCTTCCGCAACAACGCAATCATGTCTTCAATGGGTATTCCGCAGATTGCCGCTATCATGGGTCCATGTGTAGCAGGCGGCGCTTACCTTCCTATTATGAGCGATGAAGCATTGATTGTTGAAGGAGAAGGCTCTGTTTTTCTTGCCGGCTCTCATCTTGTTAAAGCTGCAATTGGAGAAGAAGTTGCTAACGAAACATTAGGCGGTGCGCGGGTTCAATCTAATATCTCCGGCGTTACCGATTATATAATGAAGAATGATGATGAATGTCTGACTCAAATTAGAAGTCTGGTTAGCAAGTTTGGAGAAAATGCAAAAGCTGGATTTAATCGGGTTGATTCAATCCCTCCAAAATTTGACACTAATGAGATCTATGGAGTGATTGCGGAAGACGGTTCTAAGCCATACGACACTTATGAATTACTCGCGCGCATAGTTGATGATTCTGAAATTGACGAATATAAATCCGGTTACGGAAAAAGTTTAATAACAGCTTACGCGCGAATTGACGGTTGGGCTGTTGGAATTGTTGCCAATCAAAGAAATGTTGTAAAAACCGAAAAAGGTGAAATGCAGATTGGCGGAGTAATCTACAGCGATAGTGCAGATAAAGCAACACGCTTTATAATGAACTGCAACCAGAAAAAAATTCCTCTCGTCTTCCTTCAAGATGTAACTGGATTTATGGTTGGCAGTAAAGCCGAACATGGAGGAATAATTAAAGACGGCGCAAAAATGGTAAATGCTGTAGCTAATTCTGTAGTTCCAAAAATCACAATAATTATTGGGAATAGTTTTGGGGCAGGCAATTATGCAATGTGCGGAAAAGCATACGATCCCCGTTTTATCTTCGCATTCCCAAATGCAAAAATTGCTGTTATGGGAGGAGCGCAGGCAAGTTCAGTTCTTCTTGATATCCGCTTGAAACAAATGGAAAAATCGGGAAAAGAATTCACAAAAGAACAGAAAGAAAAATTGCTGAATGAAATAATGCAATCGTATGAAGAGACAAGCATTCCGCTCCATGCGGCGGCTCGGTTATGGGTTGATGAGATAATTGACCCCGCTCTTACACGTGGATATATTTCATATTCTATAGAATGCGCTAATAATAATCCGAACATTCCCCGTTTCAATCCCGGCGTTATTCAAACATAGAATTACGTGAACAAATTCATTCAAAATAAATTCATGATCTTATCCTTACTCTTGATCATGATATACTCACCAGTAAAATCACAGCCGGTATACGATAAATCATTCTATGGCGGTTTATTTTATCTTACAAACTATATGGCATCGGATGAATTCAAGCAGTTCTTCAGAACTCATAATGATTTGGAATCTGTAGATTATATTTATGAAAAAGCTTTGAAATTTTTTGACGGCGACAAATCTGAAACATTCTTCTGCCTAACATTTGTTTTCATTCCATATAACAAAATTGAGATGAAGCTTCCTATTACCGGCACGCGTGTAAGAATCCCACTTCCCTCTCCGCCTCAAAAAATATTTAATGAAAAATTGAAAAATACGCCGAAGAAATTATTTTTTGATTCACCTAAGAATGATTTTGGGGACAAGGATAAACTCGCTCATTTTTTTTCAAATGCTTTCCTTCATTACAATGTTAGCTTTTTCAATTTGTCTGAATTTCTAGGTATCTTTGTTGAGTATTTCGAACAAGGATTTTTTCTTCAAGGCGGTTATGATTACCGGGATTTAGTGGCAAATCATCTTGGCGAATTGTTCGCTGTGATGGTTCGAAATAATCCAAATACAAAACCGTCTGAAGCATTAAAAGTTTATCAATTACTTTACTTAAGAATCTACCCATGAAATCAATTTTAATTATTGACGACGAAAGAGAAATTTGCGAAAGCATCAAGATGATTCTTGAATACGAGGATTATCTTGTTGACTACACAACCGATTCCTACAAAGGTTTACAGAAGATTGAGTTCGGCAACTACGATGCGCTTCTACTCGATATACAGATGCCCGGGAAAAACGGTTTTGAAGTTTTAAGCTGGCTTCATGAAAAAGAGATTGAAATGAAAGTAATTATGATCTCCGCTCATGCAAGCGTTGAGAATGCCGTTAAATCTACCAAACTCGGGGCATTCGATTTTCTTGAAAAACCGATTGACCGCGACAAACTTTTAATTAGTGTCCGAAACGCTGTTGAACATTCAACTCTAGTACGAGAGAACAAAAAATTGAAAAGCGAACTCTCCGGTTCCGATATAATCATCGGTAATAGTGTAGTTATTCAAACCATTCACGAAACTATTTCAAGAGTAGCTAAAACAGATGCAAGAGTTCTAATCACCGGAGAAAATGGAACCGGGAAAGAACTAGTTGCACAGGAGATTCATCGTCAAAGCATCCGTTCCAATAAAGAATTGATAGAAGTTAACTGCGCCGCAATCCACCATGAACTGATTGAATCTGAATTGTTTGGACATGAGAAGGGCTCTTTTACCGGTGCCGTAAAACAACATATTGGAAAATTTGAACAAGCCAACGGCGGCAACCTTTTTCTCGATGAGATTGGAGATATGAGTCTGCAAGCTCAGGCAAAAGTTCTACGAGCAATTGAAGAAGGAAAAATCGAACGCGTCGGCGGTAATTCTAAAATTGAAGTTGATGTTAGAATTATCTCTGCTACAAATAAAGATCTGCAAGAAGAGATAAAGAAAGGAAATTTTAGAGAGGACCTTTTTCACAGATTGAATGTAATTCCAATTCACGTTCCCCCGTTAAGAGAGCGGAAAGATGATATTCCTTTATTGATAGAGCACTTTTCAAAAATCATTTGCGAAAAAAATAAATTCCCTCAAAAAAAATATTCCGATGCTGCGTTACGGACACTTCAGTCTCTTGCTTGGAAAGGAAACGTGCGAGAGCTTCGCAACGTAGTTGAACGTATTGTTATAATGATTTCAAAAAATGAGATAACTGAAAAAGATGTAGCGATGTTTACACAAAGCTCCGGTTCAAACGTTGATGATCTCCTTAATATCTCAAACAGCTTTCAAGAATTTAAAGAGAAAGCAGAAAAAGCTTTCATTATCAAGCAACTTAATGCCAACGGCTGGAATATTAGCAAGACAGCTGACATACTCGGCATTCAGCGAAGTCATCTTTACAATAAATTAAAGAAGTACGAAATAGAAAAGGAATAGCCATGGAAAAAATCACCGCAAAACGCGATCCTGCAAATGGCGGGACAATTTTCTCCAAGATTATCCGCAAAGAGATTCCCGCTCAAATTGTTTTTGAAAATGATGAAGTTCTTGCTTTCAAAGATATCAATCCACAGGCACCGGTTCATGTTATTATTATTCCTAAAATAACCGAGATCGAAACTACACGAGATATCGCTCCAAAGAAACATGATGCTCTCCTCGGAGCATTATACGAAGCGGCAAATAAAATTGCTAAAGACCTTGGCGTAAGTGAAACTGGTTTTCGGTTGGTTTTAAATTGTGGTCCGGATGCCGGGCAAGAAGTTTATCATCTTCATTTGCATCTGCTTGGCGGAAGGAAAATGAACTGGCCACCGGGATAAAATTAATTGAGAATGGATAATTGCGAATAAGTCAAGTAGATTAGTATTACTATTACGATAAAAAATTACTGCAAAGCTTTGTCAGAAATATCTTTTCTGTAATGCATCCCCACAAAATTAATTTTCGAAAGGGCTTCGTAAACCATTTTTTTAGCATCGGTTAGATTGTTTTTCTCTATAAATGATGTAACATTTAAAACTCTACCGCCATTGGTTAAAATTTTCCCATCTAATTCTTTACACCCTGCATGATAAACATTTACATTCTTAAATACATTTTCTAAACCGTTAATTACAAAACCCTTTTCAAACGTATCCGGATAACCACCTGATGCAGCAACGACACAAACAGATGCACCGCCATTATACTTAACAGCATCTTTCTTAATTTTACCTGATGCAGCAGAATATAGTAGCTCAACAAAATTTCCATCCAGCAAAGGAAGAATCACTTGTGTTTCCGGATCACCAAAACGGCAATTGAATTCCACAACTTTCGGTCCTGAACTCGTCATCATTAATCCGCAATAGAGACAACCTATAAAAGGCATTCCTTTTTCACGCAGAGCAATTAAGGTTGGTTCAATAATTTCTTTAGCAATTAGATTTAACTCCTTATCATTTACAAATGGGGTTGGAGCATATGCCCCCATTCCACCGGTATTTTTCCCTTTGTCGCCGTCAAATATTCTTTTATGGTCCTGTGCGGC
>JAKAMS010000428.1 GCA_021812745.1 Bacteroidota bacterium
AAATTGCAAGTTGTAATTACTATTTAAGCAAAGTCATTTTCATTATTTTGCTGGTACTGCCAGCGGTTAATTTATAGAAGTAAATTCCAGACGATAGGTTTGAAGCATTAAATTGAACGCTGTGAACTCCGGCGCTCATTGGTTGGTTTATCAGCGTAGTAATCTTTTGTCCGAGTAGATTATAAATTGATAAACTAACATTTGAATTTTCATTTATAGAAAATTGGATGGTAGTGCTTGGGTTGAAAGGATTAGGGTAATTTTGTTTTAAGCTGAAATTTTGCGGTACTGAATTCTTATTATCTTCAATTGCTGTCGTTGCTTGATCGGCAGTTAGAATAACATAGCTGCTAAGCTGGCTTTGAGAAAAAGTAACAGTGCTGTTAGAAGTATTTACAGAAGCAGTTGAAACAGTTACCCAAGAATTATTCTGATTATTCCAGTATTTTACTTTAAAATTATTTGCATTAATGTTGAAGCCGGCTGTTTGCATGCTGTTAAAATGAAGCTGGAAATTTGTTTGAGAGTTAAAACTCATCCCACCGCCCATTTGCCCTGACTGCATCATGTTGTTTGTTCCATCGGGATTAAAGACTCCAATTTCAAAACCGGCGAATGCACTTTGACCGGACATACCGGGGAAATCTTGAGGGAAGGCTGTTAGTATTTGGCAATACAAAGAATCAGGCATCATTCCGCCGCCCATCATACTGCTTTGATGCCAGCCGGGATTAACGGTCATCCAGCTTGAAGAATCAAAAGGGGCATTGAATTTTTGTGCTTGCATCATGCCGCTGTGGATCCAACCGCCGCCGAGATGATTTCCAAATTGAGTTGAATCCATCCAGGCTGTACCATTTAATTGGTAGACAATAACCATTTTCATAAAACCGGTAGAAAGCATTCCGCCTTTGATGGTAATAGTTTGTCCGTTGGTAGGAAATGAAACATTTGAATTTGTCTGATACCACGGCGGACCGAAATTTAAAAAATAATCAGGAGTGCCGTCATTATTTACATCGATGTAATAATGATAAAACATGAAAGTAGTATCGATCATTACTTTGCCGGTTAAAGAAACAGAATGAAGAGAATCGTGGTCGAAGCCGAAAGAATAATTCATCATGTTGTTATTCATACCGCCCATCATGGAATGTGTTCCCATATTATTCCAGAATGAATCGAAGCCTGAACGCCAAAAGTTACCGTTGATAGAGTCAACAACAATCATAGGAATGGAGAACATCCCATTATAAACACCGCCGGAAATAGTTACAATATCTCCAAGCTTTGGTCTTAGAGTAGAACTGGAATCCGGCTTATACCAAACCGGACCAAGGTTCAACATATAATCGGGAGAGTTATAGCTGTTTATATCGAGATAATACATTCCATTCATCATAGAAGAATCGGCAATGATTTTACCGGAGACTGAAATTTGTTTAAGAGAATCGGGATTGAAATTGCCGCTATGCATCCAGCCCTGGCTAAAACCAAAGGTTGAAGCTAATAAAATTATTGTAAACAAGGATTTGAATTTCATATTAATATCCTTTAAATGATTTGGTAAATTTTAAACTGTATTTATTAAAAAAAAAGAAGTCAAAATATTTTCAAATACGAAGAACAGTAGATATTTCCGATTTAAATGAATTAATATGTTCGATTGAACGATTAAGAATGGTAAAATTGTTTTGCTTAAATTCTGTTAGAAAGACTAAGATAGTGTGGGATTGATAATAGTCTTTATATTTTAAATTATTAGGCGTAGACTGAGGTTTATCATCCATATCCTTAGAAACCTGGCAGCGGCAGGTAGGCGGTTTGCTGGGATTATGCTCTTTATGATGAACGCAGCAAGAGCAATTTTCATCGCCGCAATTTTTGCAGCAGGAATTAGAATGGAGGTGCTGATTTAAGTTACTTTTTGAAATCTTAGCATTATTCTGAGCGCCGAAGAGTAAAAACGTAAGCGGCAGCGAAAGGATGATTGATTTTAGTATAAAATTATTTTTTGTTATAGTAAACAATTGGACTTATCACATTAATTGACATTAAGCAGGCATTTTTAATGCCAGATAGGATGTAAATGAAGTAATAAGGATTCGCCGAAAATGGGGTTTAATTGATTGACAGCATAAATTGATTATTGATTGCGATAAAGTTAATCTTAGAATTAGTAAATTAGGAAGGGGCAATTGCTCATTAAATTCCAGCCTTAACTCCAACAAAAAAAGTATAAGACGGGATAAAATTGCTTAAGCCCGCAGCGCCGATTCCGGTTAGGTATAAATTATTTCTGATTTTGTAATGAAGACAAAGAGAGATTTGCTGTGAAGATTGAAAGCCTAATTGAGATGAAACGTGTGTTTGATGATTTGTTACTATTTTTACAAAGGGAAAAATAAGTTAAATTTACTAATGTAATATTTTAGTTGTGAAAAATGCTTTTTATTTTCGTTAGAAACTTTTATAAAGTTCTAGCATCAGATTAGTAGAAATATTTTCACATAGTGATGCATTCGCATAAGAAATGATTAAACACTTGATAAAATACCGTTCATTAGTGGCAGCTATTTTTGTTTTAATACCGCTGTTATTTTGGTTCGCTTATTCTGAAATCGGGCAATATACTGTAGAAAAGCAGCATCCGCCTTCACAGGATTATTGTCTGATTGTAAGAGTAATAAAAACAGAAATTAGTAAAACTACCGCACTCAATTTATTTAATCTGAACATTGAAAAATCAGCTCAGATTAATCATATTGATGAAACAACCCTACATATTGTTTCATTAAACGAAACGGATAGTGAACACTTTTTCCCGTCAAAAGAAAATACTCAAATTTATCTTTACAATAGAACATTTCTGATTTAATAC
>JAKAMS010000034.1 GCA_021812745.1 Bacteroidota bacterium
TTTCTCCGGTATCCGCCGGTATAACACCGGAAATAACTTTGAGGAATGTGGATTTACCAGCACCGTTTCTTCCAACTAGACCAATACGGTCTCCTTCGTGAATGCTTAAAGATGCTTTATCAAGAATGATCTGTTCACCGTAATGAACCTCAAGTTCCTTTGCGGTTAGTATTACCGGGGTTATATTATTTTCCACTAAACTTTTTATTTGTGATTGGGGATGCAAATATAAGCAATATAGAATTGTGGTCATTAATTGAAAGTGTTGGCAAATTCTCTTAGTTTGAATCAAAAATTTCCGGTTATTATGAATTCAATCGAATGGACATTTCAGCTGAGATTTATTGTTGCACTTGCTTTAGGTTTGCTCATCGGCTTAGAACGTGAAAGTAACAAGAGCAAGCATAAAGAATTAATCCTTGGCGGCATTAGAACATTTCCTATTATCAGCATGCTTGGGTTTGGCTGTGCATGGCTTTTTCAATTGGGTGTAACAGCAATGCTTCCTCTGGGATTGTTAAGTATTTGTGCACTTGCATCAATTTCATATTATTCAAAAATACAAACCGAACATTGGGGAGTTACAAGCGAAGTATCGGCTCTTTTAACTTTTGTAATTGGCGCATTAGCTTTATTGGTTGATATTTGGGCGGCGATGACTTTAGGAATTATCAATACGATGCTTCTTTCTGAAAAAGCCGGCTTGGAAAGTTTTGTTGATAAGCTCGACCGTTCAGAATTCACAGCAGTACTAAAATTTCTTCTGGTCACACTGATAATTCTACCCGTTCTTCCAAATCAAAATTTCACTCAGTTCGAACTAAATCCTTCAAAGATTTGGCAAATAGTAATTCTCGTTTCATCAATCGGATTTGTCGGTTATCTTCTTTCAAAATTTCTCGGCCCTAAAGTCGGCATGTGGCTTTCCGGTTTGGTTGGCGGACTCGTTTCCAGCACAGCTGTTTCAATAGCTTACGGCAGAGTTGCTCAAAAGAATACGCAACAAGCGCCAAGTGCGCTGCAAGCGACCGTTCTTGCCAGCAGTGTTATGTATCTCCGTATTCTTGTTTTGGTTTTTATAATTAATCCGGTGATAGTTTATTCTCTTTGGTGGAAATTATTGCTATTAAGCATAATTGGCGTTAGTCTTTCTTTGATTAAAACAAATACCGGTAAAAATATTGTGCCCGCCGGAAAAGAGTTTCAGCAGCTACAAAATCCATTTGAACTTAAACCCGCAATGGTTTTCGCAATTTTATTTGTTGCGCTCTCAATCATTACAAAATTAGCAAAGCTGTATATTGGTTCTCAAGGATTACTTTCACTTTCTGCTATTGTAGGCCTTTCCGATGTTGATCCGTTCATTCTTTCTTTAATTCAAGGAGCTCAAGTTGATATTCCGCTGATCACTTCGGCAATAATAATTGCTGCGATGAGTAACACGATAATTAAAGGAATTTACTTCGGATATTTTGTTCCGTCGTTAAGATTGAAGACAGCCGAACGATTCGGAATACTTGCTTTGGCTCATATTCCTTTATTATTTCTTTGATCAAAAAATCTACCGAAAAATTTTAGTTTCTAATGAGGAAAAGAAATTATAGCTTTGCCCTTAAATTTTTTGTAACAAAACTTAATTTGAATGCAGTCAAAAGAAAATAATCTCTTCAAATATATATTTAACACAACTGTCCTAGTTGCCTCGCTTGGATACTTCGTTGATATTTACGATCTAATCCTCTTCGGAATAGTACGCGTTCCAAGTCTAACCTCTCTTGGAATCAAAGGCGATCAATTGATTAAAGTTGGAGTTTTACTTTTGAATATGCAGATGGGCGGAATGCTCATCGGCGGAATAATTTTTGGAATCTGGGGTGATAAAAAAGGAAGACTCTCGGTATTGTTCGGATCAATTTTCATCTACTCAATTGCAAACTTATTGAATGCTTTCGTATCATCAGTAGAGATGTACGCAATTCTACGATTCGTTGCCGGTGTTGGACTTGCAGGCGAACTTGGCGCCGCCGTAACATTGGTTAGTGAAGTAATGACAAAAGAAACACGCGGTTACGGAACCGCTATTGTTGCAACCATCGGTGTAACGGGTGCAATATTCGCAGCAATTATTGGAGAATTATTTAGCTGGCAGACTGCATTTATAATTGGCGGTATTCTTGGATTAGTACTTCTTTTAACGCGCATAAAAATGTTTGAATCGGGAATGTATAAAATGCTCGAGACATCAAATGTCCGCAAAGGAGATTTTCTAAAACTGTTTACTTCTAAAGACCGTTTCTTCCGTTATCTTTATTGTATTCTTATCGGCTTGCCAATTTGGTTTGTGGTAGGAATTCTGGTTACCTTTTCGCCGGAATTTGGGAAAGTCTTAGGCATTGCAGAACCAATCAAAGCCGGAAATTCTATTTTATTTACTTACACCGGATTGATCTTCGGGGATTTTGCGAGCGGATTTTTAAGTCAAATCATTAAGAGCAGAAAGAAAGTTGTTATGATATTTATATCTCTCACATTTCTATTTGTATTGGTTTATCTTTTCTCAAGCGGTTTGACTCCTACAATGTTTTATAGTTTGTGTGTTGTGCTTGGATTCTCGATCGGCTATTGGGCTGTGTTTGTTACCACCGCTTCGGAACAATTTGGAACAAATTTAAGATCAACAGTAACTACTACAGTTCCAAATTTTATCCGTGGCTCCGTTGTGCCAATTACGCTTGTTTTCTCTTACCTCAGAGATTCAATGGGAATGATTCACGCAGCATTAGTTGTAGGAATCATTTCTGTTCTGATAGCATTTTTTGCTGCATACAAACTAGAAGAAACTTACGGGAAGGATTTGAATTATCTTGAACAAATTTGATTATTCTTTCTCTAAAAATAATTTTTAAATAAAATTTCTCTTACTATGGAATTCATAAAATATCTGATTGACCTTTTTCTTCATCTTGACAAACATCTTAATGAAATAATTCTTCAATACGGTGCGGTTACCTATGTGATACTCTTCCTAGTTATCTTTGCAGAGACAGGATTTGTGTTCACTCCGTTCCTTCCCGGTGATTCACTTCTTTTTGCCGCGGGCACATTTGCCGCAATTGGATCATTCAATATTCATCTTCTTTTTTTGATCCTTTCTGTTGCTGCAATCATCGGAGATTCGGTCAATTATTGGATAGGTCATTACATCGGTATGAAGTTATTCGAAAAGAATAACCGCTTTCTAAAAAAAGAATATTTAGAAAGGACACATAAATTTTACGAGAAGCATGGTGGTAAAACAATTATACTCGCGCGTTTTATTCCTATCATAAGAACCTTCGCACCTTTTGTTGCAGGTGTTGGTGCTATGACATATACCAAGTTTATTGCTTATAATATTATTGGCGGAATTGCTTGGTGTGCCGCATTTATCTACGGCGGATACTTTTTCGGAAATTTATCGTTCGTTAAAAACAATTTCTCTTTTGTGATTATGGCAATTATTCTTATCTCAGTTTTGCCAATATTTATAGAATATTTCAGACACCGCTTATCTCAATCCAAAACAAATACTGAGTAGATAAAATTCAGTTTTGTCTATGCAGTTCTTTTTTGAAAATAATTCCATCCGTAATAAACCGGAATTCCGAGCAGTACAATTATTAGTCCCGGCCATGTGTATTCCGGCTTGTAAAGCAGAAGTATAACTGCAACTGACGCAGCTAAAAATATGTAAAGGATTGGCAAAAATGGATATCCAAAAGCTTTATATGGGCGCTCTGCATTTGGCTGTTTCTTCCGCAAAATAAATATCCCAACGACCGTAAGAATGTAAAAGATAAGAACAGCAAAGACAACGTAATCAAGAAGTTGTGAGTATGAACCGGAGAGGCAAAGTAAACTTGCCCATACTCCTTGAATGATCAATGCCTTTGACGGGACGGAATTTTTATTCAATGTACCGGTTGATTTGAAAAATAATTTATCTTTTGCCATAGCATAATAAACCCGCGCACCGGCAAGTATTAATCCGTTGTTGCATCCAAACGTTGAGACCATAATTAGCAGTGCCATTATGATTGCGGCTGGTTCACCGAAAATGAGATTTGCCGCAGCCGTTCCAACTCTATCTTCTGCCGCAAATTGAATTCCCATACTCATTACATTTTCCCCGCCCGGATTTCCAACAAGAGGAAGAACAACCAGATAAGCAACATTGGCAAGACAATAGAGAGTTATTACTATCAATGTTCCGAAAAATAAACTGAGCGGAATATTTCTTTTTGGATTTTTAATTTCGCTCGCGGTGAATGTTATATTTTCCCAGGCGACACTTGAAAAGATTGAACCGACCATTGCAACACCAATTGCGGCTATTATTGAAAATCCTGTTAGAGATTCAACCCATCCGATTTTTCCATCAACAAGATGAATCCACTTCCCTTGCCAGATATTTGAAAAGTTTGCACTGATCGCTTGCGAGTTCGAACCAATGAATAAACCGAGAAGAATCAATCCGAAAAGAGCAAGTGTTTTTGCTGTTGTAAAAAGTCCCTGAACAATTTTTGCCTGACGCAATCCTCGTATATTTATATACGTCAGAACTATGATCGAAATTATAGAAAGAATCTGTCCGGCATGAATTTTTAGACCGAATGGCGCGAACAAAATATTTGAAGAACTAAACCAAGGGAAAATAACCGCGGTAAATTTTGCAAATGCCACTGCCACAGCGGCAATAGTTCCCGTTTGTATTACAAGGAATAATGTCCAACCGTATAAAAAACCGATCAATGGATTGTAAGACTCGCGGAGATAAACATACTGCCCGCCGGCATGCGGCATCATTGCTGCAAGCTCACCGTAACTAAGCGCGCCGATAATTGTAATTACACCGGTTATCAGCCAAACTAAAAGCAGTAAACCGCTTGAACCAACTGTGCGCGATATATCCGCACTTACAATAAAGATTCCCGAACCGATCATTGAACCAATTACAATCATTGTAGAATCGAACAATCCGAGTTCGCGTTTAAATTCTTGAGTTGTTTCTCCGGTCATATCTCCGCCTTAAAATTTTTTGATTGGAATTTAATTCATCGTGCAATCAAGAGCCACAAAAAAATACCTTGCTTAATGCAAGGTATTTTCCTGGAATCACCAGATTATATGTGTTCATAAAAAATTAACCTATTTTTTTCACCTCAACATACCACTCACTTGATTGTTCCAGCGACTTATTAAGCCGTTGAATTAAAGTATGCGGATCGTCCAGACTTCCTTCCTGAAGAAGTGCGGATTCAAACAACTGTTCTGTTACATTCACAATGAAATCATCATTCGAATCTACTTTGAATACTTTGATAAGATTCCTAACCAATTTATGATTTGGATTTACCTCAAATATTTTTTTCTGCTGTCCCATTTCTTTATTCGTCATCCGTAAAATCTTTTGCATCGCAGCTGATAATCCTTCATCTTTTGAAACAATGCATGATGCGCTGTCAACCAAACGGTCGGATTTTACAACGTCTTCTACACGGTCGGACAAAATGGTTTTCATTTTAGAAAGAAGACTGAAGAAATGTTTCTCATCATCTTTGCTTAGTTCTTCAACTTCATTTTTCTTTTCATCAACATTTTTAATGTCGCTTATTTTCTTCGAATCAACAGATTCCGCAGATTTGAAATCGAATTCTTTGTATTTGCGTATTGATTGCACAACAAATTCATCTATCGGGTCAATGAGATATAGAACTTCCAAACCCTTGTTCTTAAAGATCTCCATATGAGGATCTGATTTAATTGACTCACGGTTCGTTCCGGTAATAAAATAAATTTCCTTCTGCCCTTCTTTCATCCGCGATGCGTAATCGGCTAATGATGTAAGCTCATCTTTATCCTTACAGAAAGAGGAATTAAAACGGATCAATTCCAGATACTTATCATGATTTGAGAAGTCACTATACCCAAGTTTGAAAATTTTACCATGCTCTTTCCAAAAATCGTTGTAAGCAGAAGAATCGTTCTTGGCTTTTTCCGATAGATAATTGAAGATTGTACTCGATACACTCGAAGCAATTTTTGTAAATACAACATTTTCTTGAAGTGTCTCGCGCGATATGTTAAGAGGTAAATCTTCAGAATCCACAACACCCTTTACAAAACTTAAATACTCCGGCAGCAACTCTTTATTCTTGTGTTGAATCAAAACACGGCGGACGTATAAATCTAAACCGTAATTCTCTCTGTCTTGCCAGAAGAAATCATTACTTTTCTTCGGAATGAAAAGTAAGACGTTGAACTGAATCGGAGCGTCAACAGATTTGTGAATTACATCCATCGGACCTTCAGAATCATAACTCAAGAATTTGTAGAACTCATCATATTGTTCTTTTGTAATTGAACTTTTAGGTTCACGCCAGAGTGCGCTTACCGTATTAATCTTATCTTTTTCCAAAAAGATAGGGTACGAAATAAAATTCGAATGTTTCTTAATTATGCTTTCAAGGCGCCACTTCTCAGCGAACTCCACCGCATCATCTTTAAGATAGATATCTACTTTTGTACCGCGTGGAAGTTTTTCATCGAGCTCAATTATTTCATACTCTCCAAGTCCATCGGATTTCCACTCTACAGCTTTTTCGTCATTGCGGAAAGATTTTGTTTTAATAATTACTTCATGAGCAACCATAAAAACAGAATAGAAACCGACACCGAATTTTCCGATTATATTGCTCGCATCAGCTTTTGTTTCTGCTATTAAACGAACAAATTCTTCTGTGCCGGATTTGGCAATCGTTCCGATGTTAGTTATTAGTTCATCATGTGTCATTCCAATACCGGTATCAGTAACCGTAAGAAGTTTTTTCTTCTCATCAAATTCTATTTTTATTTCTAGCGGTAAATCTTTATCAAACATTTCAGTTCCGCGGTTCGACTCGAACCGCAATTTATCCAATGCATCTGAGGCATTTGAAATTAATTCCCGTAAAAATATTTCTCTGCTTGTATATAACGAGTGAACTAGTATATCAAGAAGTTTTTTAATCTCTGCTTTGAACTCGTATTTTTTAGTACTGTCTGTCATTTTCTCTTCCTTTTTTTCGATTTATTTCGAAGGTTTAATTTTCCGGCTACAAAAATAAAATTCACAAAAATATTTTTCAATTACTTAACAACATCGTACAATTTTTTGATTTCTGTTTTATTTTTTTCATTTGGGTCTCCACATAGAAATAATCTTGATACCAAATTATTGGCGTGTATATAAATTGAAGTAATTCTCAATAAGATAAAGAATGCTGGTCACAAGCAATGTGTAATTAAAACTGAATTTTAAAAAATATTGTTAGAATACCTGTCTTACTCTTTTGTGTCTTTCTTTTTATCGTCTTCGTTTAATCCTTTTTTGAATTGTTTTACTCCTTCGCCAATTCCTTTCATCAATTCGGGAATTTTTTTACCGCCGAACAATAT
This sequence comes from Bacteroidota bacterium, assembly GCA_021812745.1. Next base: position 7,477 of record JAKAMS010000034.1, read on the forward strand.
AACAAGTACAAGAACAATTAGGATTATCTCTGTAGGACCTAAATTTCCCATATTAACCTCTCTCTTAATTTTTATATTGAAAGATAAAAACAATTACACCGGTTACAAAATACAATATTGGCATACATTGCATGTAAAAGAGCTTTTGTTTGGATAAACTTTCTTTATTAAAAAAACAATATTGCATCGTCCATCTAATCCTTGTTGGTAATAAAAATCACACAAGGTTTTAATCCAGTTCTCTGTTCTAACTCTTCTTTCAACGATTATTTAGTAAATTTGAGATGTAATTGGAAATAAATACAAACAGAACCTGCGTATGACTCTTAGATCCCACATAAAAGAAACAATAAAACTTGCACTTCCTATTTCTGTCGGGCAGCTGGGACATGTAATGCTGGGAGTTGTTGACAGCATAATGGTCGGAAAGGTTGGTTCTGCATCGTTAGCTGCAGCATCCCTTGTAAACGGCATCTTCTTTTTGATCCTTGTGATAGGAATTGGTTTGTCAATGGCCGCAACACCTCTGATAGCAATGGCAAAGGGCGCAAGTAAATTTGATGAGTGCGGAAAAATTCTTAATCATTCTCTCGTTGTTAATTCTGTTTTCTCAATTGCATTAATGAGCGGGACTTTTGGATTCTCATTTCTTATTCCATTTTTAAATCAACCTAACGAAGTAGTAAAAGAAGCTGTTCCTTATCTACAAGTTTTGTCTATTTCGGTAATTCCATTTATACTTTTTCAGACTTACAGACAATTTTTAGAAGGGCTCTCCATTCCCAATCCCCCAATGTACATTGCTATCTTCGCAAATCTATTCAATGCATTTTTCAATTGGATCTTTATTTACGGTAAATTCGGATTTCCGGCATGGGGGTTATTCGGTGCGGGAGTAGCAACAACATTAACACGCTGGACTATGGCTGCGGTCTTATTTTATTTCGTTCTAAACTATAATAGAGTGCAGATATATAAACCGCAAATAAAAATCAAAGTGTTAGATTATTCATTACTTAAAAAACTTATAAGCATTGGATTGCCAAGTGGTTTTCAATATTTTCTTGAAGTTGCAGCATTTTCATTTGCCGCCATAATGATCGGATGGCTGGGTAAAGCCCAACTGGCTGCACATCAGATTGCTATTAATCTTGCATCTATAACATACATGATAATACTTGGTATTTCTTCAGCCGGAACAATTAGGGTCGGGGAAGCCGCCGGGAAAAAAGATATTACGCAAGTAAGACGTGCCGGATTCAGCACACTTGGGTTAGCCGCTTCATTAATGTTTTGTTTCGGAATCTCTTTTATTTTATTAAGAAATTTTTTACCAACTATTTACATCAAAGAAATAGAAGTGATTGCAGTTGCATCTAAACTTTTAATTATTGCAGCGCTATTCCAAATTTTTGACGGGCTTCAGGCAACAGGTATTGGAGTTCTTCGTGGTTTAACCGACACAAAGATTCCTATGTTGATTTCTTTTGCCGCCTACTGGATGATTGGAATTCCAATTGCAATCATTCTTGGATTTCATTTTGAACTTGGCGCAGTCGGAATCTGGATTGGATTGCTGCTCGGGTTGGCTTCGCTCGGCATTACTATGTTATTTAGATTTAACAGCAAGAGTAAAATTTTATACCAGAGCGGATTGAACTAAATTACATTTACATGAAAAATAATTTTTATCTTTGCCCACAAATTTTAAAAAATATTTTCAAGTGGAACTACTGATGAGCCGATTTGCACCGATATTTGTAATAGTAGCCGCTGCTTTATGGGGAGTTGATGGGATTATATTGAGACCCGCATTATATAGTTTGCCTGTCCCGCTTGTTGTACTAATAGAAAGTTCAATTGTTGCTTTATTTCTCTCCCCTATCTTTATAAGACAATTTCCAAAATTAAAATTACTCAATAGAAAAGATTGGCTTGCATTTTTAGGTGTAGCTTTATTCGGCGGCGCAATCGGAACAATGGCAATAACAAAAGCACTTTTCTATGTAAATTTTGTAAACCTATCTGTAGTAATTTTGATTCAGAAACTTCAGCCGGTCTTCGCATTAACTTTTGCTGCATTTATATTGAAAGAAAGACTTCCTAAGGTATTTTTCTTATGGGCTGCCCTTGCCGTTATTGGAGCTTACTTTATGACGTTCGGATATTCTCTTCCGGTTTTGGAAACAGGGAATAAAACACTAATCGCTGCAGGACTTTCACTCATCGCCGCTATAAGTTTTAGTTCTTCAACTGTTTTTAGCAAAAGAGCATTGCGAAATGTTGGATTTGAGTTGGGAACTTATTTAAGGTTTTTACTCTCTGCGATGATAATGCTTATTATAGCTGCCTCAATGGGTGAAATAAAAAATATAGTAAATGTTTCATCAACTCAATGGTGGATTTTTCTTTTAATAGCTTTTACTACAGGTGGTGCTGCAATATTTCTCTACTATTACGGATTAAAGAAAATTACTGCTTCTGTTGCAACTATTTGCGAATTAGCATTTCCAATGACTGCTGTTGTACTTGAATATTTTATTCATGGGAATATTTTAAATCCGGTTCAATGGATGGGAGTGGCACTTCTTATTTTCAGTATAATTAAAGTATCGGGAGTAAAATTTATCACTTCGGATACAAAATAATTCAACTTTACTTTTCTATTTTATTTGCGACTTCTGCAAGAATAAACCAGTTTTTTCCATCACTCTTCCAAACTCTCATATAATTGAATTGTTCTTTCGTCATACCGTCATTATTTGTTTCCATTTCACCGTAAGTAAATCCAAGATCATTCGAGGAAGAAATCTTGCCTCCAAGCGGATTGAATTTATAATTATCTCTTTTTTGTGAAAGATAATTAATGATCTTCGTTGTGCCAATGAATGGGAATTCGCCGTCTCTCAGTAAACGTGAATCCTTATTTATAAATTTCTTATACGCAGTTTCAGTTCCAACTTCTGCAATTAACTTTGCAAACTTACGATCAAGATCGAAAAGTTGATCAGCTTTTAATTCCTTCTTTTTTATTATTGATGAAGTCGGTTTTGATTTTCTAGTCTCGAATTTAAGAGGTTCCAATTTATCCGAAGGTTTTTCGTTACTATTTCCGTAGTCAATTACAAATTTGAACTCACCGTCGGATTGTCTTTGCCAGACTGTGCAAAAATTACCAAACCAAATTGCCGCACTGTCTTTACCTTTGCGGAATTCCGCAGGTCCGGTTGTAAATCCCATATCACCGTCTTTCGAAATCTCGGCATGAATTGGATACCAACTTAGCAATCCAGTTTTTTTTGGTGCATTGGTTAAGAAAGTCTTACCATTCACAGGTTCGGGTCTGAATATAATTCCGTCGTCTGCAATAAATTTTAGAAATGAATCCCGTGTCCCAATTTCTGCGGCGCAGGCAGCAAATGAATACTCGGTTGTTATTAATTGATTTAGGACCATTTTCTTTTGCTGCGGAAAAATTTGTGAAGAGAGAAATAAAAATATCATCCCTAAAATTAAATGTTTCATCTTTACCAACAATTTTGTGTCAAACTTAACTCTACAATCTTTTTTCGACAAGGTAATAATAATGGAACTTACTTTTCTTTTTTCTCCAATTTAATGGAAACTGAATTTATGCAGTAACGCTGGCCTGTCGGTTTTGGACCGTCATCAAATATATGACCGAGATGACTTCCGCAAGTAGCACACATAACTTCTATCCTGTGCATACCAAAACTATAATCATCCTTTGTAATAACATTTTTATTATTAATCACATCGTAAAAACTCGGCCAGCCGCAATCGCTGTCAAATTTTGTGTCCGAGCTAAACAATTCAGCACCGCACGCTGCACACTTATAAACCCCTTTACCTCTGGAATTCCAGTATTCACCGGTAAATGGTTGTTCAGTTCCCTTTTCACGTAATACGTGATATTGTTCCGGTGTTAATATTTCCTTCCATTCTTTCTCGGTTTTCTGGACTTTAAAAGACATCTCTTTGCCTTTCGTTTGATTTGATTTTTCATTTTGTTGTGCACAAGCAGAATATAGAGGAAGACTGATAATTATCATTATGAAAATTATCCTTTTCATAATAATTCCTTTCTTTATAGAATAATAAACGATGGTGATTCTGGAAAAGTTCTTTAGAACGGAAAATGAATAAAATCAATTCACTAATTTATTTTCCTTTTATACTCTTCAGTTTCTTCAAGGGAATTAAAATAACCGATCCGAACCCGGTACCATTTAACACCTCTCAAAGTTCCCTCAGTAATAAAAGCATTTTGCCCTTTGGCTTTTAATCTTTTTACTTCTCTCTCTGCCTTAGACTTATTCTTCCATGATGAGACTTGAAAAGAATACTTTGTCCCTTCCTTAAAAATCATTTCCTTAGGGTTTGTTCCAGCGGGTAATTCTTTTTTACTGGAATCAATTACGGGTTTTTGTTTTTCAACATTTTGAGTCTGTTTAGCTTCAGAAGGGCTTTTTGTTTTACCTGTTATTGGTTTGGTTGGAGTTGATTTCACTTCTTCTTTTGGAGCCAGTACTTTTTGAACAGAATCTTTCTTACTTAGATAAAGCGCAATTCTGTCATTAGCTTTTGCGCTGTCATTTTTTATTTTTTTTACTGGTTCATCTTCCAATTTCTCTTTTTGAACTTTTGTATTATCTACAATTTGTGAAGTATCTTTTTGTTCATTTACCCCGATATCAATCTGCAAATAGTCAACAACTTTATTGTATATTGCAGTCATGGCTTCATTACCTTCAATTTGGACTGAAAAAGTTTCACTTCCAGAAGTAAATCCGGGTAAAGAAGTTTCACCTAAAATTTTTTGATTCTTGTCGTAATATAAAGTTCCAATCACAGTGTATTTACGCGATGCAGAATTGAATAATAGTTGAGTCTTAATACTTGCCGCTTCTTTTCCCAACGAAGTAATAATTTGCGGATTTTTATAAACAGTAATACTTAAAACCGATATTTGATTTTCAAATTTTTTGATGCTCGAAGTATCTACATAAACTGTTTGGTCCTTTGTCTCTAAAACTTTTTCCCATTTAGGTCCGGGAGATTGAGCAAAAATTCTTATTGAAGAGATTAAAATGATTGCTGCAAATAAAATTTTTCTTTTCATCTTTTCTTCTGTTTTGGTTTCTATCCTAAGTAAATTTAGTTAAAAATTTCCTTTCATTAAAAAAATGTTATCCTTCAAAAAAATGTTTTTGTGGTTTT
>JAKAMS010000429.1 GCA_021812745.1 Bacteroidota bacterium
AAGAAAATTTTGATGTGATAATTATACCTGATATGTCGGGCGAAATAATTAAAACTGGAAAACCCGCAGGAGATAATGCGCGTTTTTACAGACCAAAGCCACCCGAATTTGAAGGAGGAATTGAAAAGGAAGGCGTGGATAATTTGAAAAACTTTGTTGAAAAAGACGGCGGTTTTGTAATAACGTTAGGACAAGCATGTAACTTTGCCATTGAAGATTTGGGCTTGAAAGTAACTAACGTTTTGAAAACTGTAAAGAGTGATGATTTTTACTGTCCCGGTTCTCTTGTTAGAATTAATGTTGACAACACCAACCCGATAGGTTACGGCATGGATTTAGAATCCATTGGCTATCTTAGTAATAACATTGCTTTCGCAACATCAACACCGTTTGGTCAATTTGACCGCAGCGTCGTTGTCCGCTATCCTACAAAAGATTTGTTGAAGTCCGGATTCTTGCTTGGTGAAGATTATCTTTTTAAACGGAGCGCGGTTGTTGATGTAAAACAAAAAGCAGGGCATGTAATTTTGTTCGGGTTCAAGGTGCAGAACAGACATCAGACTTACGGAACTTTTAAACTACTGTCTAATGCAATTCATTCTGCCGGATTGCAGTAGTAACACAATAAACCGAAAGACAATGAAATGAAAAAACAAAATATTTTATTATTGATTTTAACGGGCGTTGTTTTAACTTTTTGTTCTAACAACGCCTACAAGGACTCCGCCAAATATCTGATCAAAAATTTTGATAAGAGCTATGGAGATTGCGGCTCGGCTTCTAATAATTGCGTTACTATCTCAATCGAGTATCCTACATTCACTTATGCAAAGAATCAAGCTGTTGTAGATACCTTAAATGCAAGAATTAGTAAAATGATTCTTCAGCCCGTTTTCCAAGTTAAATCAAAATCATTAGAAGAATTAAGTGATACACTTATTAATGATTATAAAAGATTTAAAAAGAAATTTCCGGATTCTCCGTCAAGATATGAGCTGGAAAGAATAGTTAACGTGCTTCTCAATCAACATGGGATCATATCACTCGAGTATGCAGAAAATTATTTTCTTGGCGGCGCACATCCCAATTCTGTAAGAACATTTTTAAATATTAATGCCAACTCCGGTGGAAAAATAAGTCTGAGTGATTTGTTGATAAGCGGGTTTGAAAAAAGAATAAATAATATTGCTGAAATTGAATTCCGCAAAGTGAGACTTCTAAAACCGGATGATGATTTAGGGAAAGCTGGTTTTTGGTTCAAGGATAATAAATTTTTACTAAACGAGAATTTTTTGATTACAAAAGATGGCCTGACTTTCTACTTTAATGACTACGAAATTGCCCCGCATTCAGTCGGACCGACTGAAATCAAATTAAAATATGATGAGATAAAGGATTTAATAAATCCGGAAGGACTATTAGCAAGCAAGCTAAAATAGTTTAATAATTTACCCGGTATGAAATTGTGCCGGGTTTTTTTCCCCCGATTCCAGTCATTGAATTCTAAGCACGCCGGAAAATATTTAACAAATTTTAACGGTAATAAATTGGCTGACGTACGTATTTTTATTCAACGAAAGGCGGTTATAAAACCGAAATAAAAAAATGATTTCCATCAAACAAAAAGGAATAGAAATGAAAACGAGAACAGTCTTTGCAATAGTAGCTATGTTCGTTTTAGCAATGTCAATGAATTCATACGCACAAATGGGCGGTAACCAGCAAGAACGTATGAAAAAAATGCTTGAAGATTATAAAACGAAATTGAAATTATCCGAGGTGCAATTTGGAAAAATTGATACCATTCTAACTTCTCAAATGAGTGAGATGGCAAAAATTAGAGAAAGCGCAGGCGAAGATAGAGAAGCAATGAGAGCAGGTTTTATGGAGTTAAGAGAAAAGACAAATAAAAAAATTGAAGCGCTTTTAACCGATGAGCAAAAAGTTGACTGGAAAAAAATCCAGGAAGAAATGGCTCAACGCAGACAGGGCGGCGGACGCGGATGATATTATAGATATTAAATTCCGGATACTGGATTTAGCATTTTTTTCTTATCAAATATCCGGAATCTTTTGTTATCAGTTACTTTTCAAAAATCAAATTTAGCTCCGGCATAAAAACATCTTTCCAAAGTTCCGTAGTAAAGCGCTTCTTCATACTGTTTATTAAATAAATTTTCGATTCTAGCCGTTAGCTCTAAATAACTAAACAATTTATAAGAAGAAGCTATATTAACTAAAGTATAATCCGGAATACTGACACGTGACGCCGGAAAAGTTGAAAAATCTTTATCATCGCGTTTGCCTACATAATGCAATTGGAAATTGAAACTTGTCTTTTCATTCATTCGGTAGTTGATATCAAAATTTGCCTGCTGTTTTGGTCTGCGCAAAAGCGGTTTGTTATAATCCGGACTTAATTCATAATCATCTTTTGTTTCTGTGAATGTATAATTTGCACTCAATGAAAAACTCCGGACATTAATAATTGATGCAGTAAATTCAATTCCGCGCGATGAAGCTTTAGCAATATTCACAGTCCTGAAATTTGAATCGAAGCCGAACATGTTATCTAATACTAAATTGAAGTAGGTAATTTCAAAATTATATTGTCCCGCTCCAAAATATTGGTCTATTCCTAAATCCCATCCTTTACTCTTTTCCGGTTGTAAATCCGGATTACCAAAAGTCGGATCGAAAAGATAAAACAAAGACGGTGCTTTGAAACCGGAACCATAAGACATTCTTAATTTTGTTCCGGTACTGTTAATTAAAAAAGCCGGTGCAATTCTAAAAGTTGTAACATTTCCAAATCTCTGGTTGTTATCGTACCGAAATCCGGCAGTTGCAAAGAAAAAACTTGCAATATT
>JAKAMS010000430.1 GCA_021812745.1 Bacteroidota bacterium
CATACGATTTCTTCTATCCGTTAATCCGGAATGAAATACCGCCTAACAAAGATAAATTGCTGGATGTTCAATCCGCTCAGTTGTTAGCATTAATACCAGACGGAGCGTTCTTGGTTGACGCTAGCGGGAATACTTATCTATTGTGGGAAGGTGACCAGGTTTATCTGGGATATCTTACTAACATAAATTACCAGAACACCGAAGTGAATTTTGTTCTGAATAAGGGCGGCATCATTGAGAATGTTACTTTGAAACTAGTAAAAGAAAAAAAACTGAGTAAATAAAATGAAAAAGCTAATTACAATTTTAATCCTATTCGTGTTAACGTTTACTGTTAACGCGCAGATTGATCTGCAAGATAAATTGAAGGGTGCAGTAAACCCGGATGAACTGGTTTCACTTTCCGAAACAATTACATTTGATCAAGCTATTCAGGTGCTTAGTAAGGTAAGTGAAAAAATCACCGGCAAGAAAATTGTCTCTACTGTTAATCTTACAACTCCCATTGGAGTTGAAATTGATAAATGGCCATATAAAAAAGCACTCTTCGTTATAGTGCAGTATAATAATCTAATTGTTGATGAAACAGAGTCTACCATAATTATTAAAAGAAAAGATGAATCCAAAACTAAATTGGCAAAAGAAACTTACGCTCCTATAGATGAACGAGAAGTTAAAATTTCTGCTGTACTCTTCGAAGCGAATATTGATGATCTGCGTGAAAGAGGAATTAACTGGGAATTTCTACTTTCGCAATCCGGTCTTTCAATAGGAACGAAAATAATAACACTGCAAGAACAGCAGCAGCAGCAAGCATCTTCGGCTACAAGTACAACAGTAATTCAAAAACCGCCAACGTATGAGATTAATAATAGTACAAATTTTGCAATGGGCAAATGGGATGGAACGGCTACCGGGTTATTTAGATTTTTGGAAACAAATAACTTAGGGGAAATTATTGCGCGTCCCATAATCACAGCAAGGGATGGTGTTGAAGGCAAAACGCAAATTGGAAATGACTTTTCAATAAAGGAAAGGGATTTCGCTGGTAACCTTATCGACAAATTTTATCCGACCGGAACTATCATAACCGCTACACCGCACATCTTCAATGAACAAGGAATAACATACGTTCTTCTTAAATTAAATATAGAACGAAGCAGTGTGGTTGCAAGAGACGCTCTTAGTACTAATGTAAGCAAAAATGTTGTAACCACAGACGTTCTACTTCTAGACGGAGAAGAAACTGCTATTGGCGGCTTGTTTGAAAATCAAGAAATTTCAGTCCGCAGAGGAATTCCATTTTTAAAAGATCTTCCTTGGTGGGTATTCGGTATTCGCTATTTAACCGGCTACGATTCTCAAGAGACAGTTAGAAAAGAAGTTATTATGCTAATCAAAGCAGAATTGTTGCCTTCTCTTAAAGACAGAATCGAAAAGATTAAAGAAGATTCCGCGTTGCGAGATATACGTCAGGAGAATTTTGATAAGATGGAGAAATACAAAAAGCAGCTTGAGAAAAAAGAAGACCAAAAATAATTTAGAAAAGAGGCGGTAGAAAAATATTCGAATAACATTAAACCGACTAATAAATTGCTTTCCATCTTCGATTGATACTGATGTTTCAAAGTATCTTTGAAAATTACTTTTCCTTCCGCTTTCTTAATTCGTAATTCTGGAGGTCCCTCGGGATATGAAACTTAATTACCGTTTAATATTGATAACTCTTTTAATTGTTCTATTCATATCGGTTATTTCAACTTTCATATTCTATTCGCTAGCCGGCAGTCTATTAACCCAGCAGCAATCCAAGAATATTCTTAACTCCGCAAACGACTTTGCTTTTGTCTTTCAGAATGAAGTGAGCAAAGTAGAAGAAGATTTTAAGAAAATTGCGCCGCGTATAAACAATTTCGACCAGATAAATTTAGATTCTACCGCAATAGATTTTTGTTTTACGCTTGTAAACGACTCACTTATTAATACGCGCGAGTTCAAAATTAAAACCAAATCATATCTGAATATCAGATCATCATCGTTCCGTCAGTTCTTTTCGGATAATCCAAATGTTGTTCTAAGATATGCACAATTTCCAAGCGGCAGAACAGTTTACTACGGCAATCAAATATCATCGGATTTTTTAAATCGCATCTCGCAAAAAATCCGGGCGGAAGTTGCACTTGTTATAAATGATTCTCCAGTGGAAATTTCCAATCCCGATAAAAATCAAATTCACCTTCTGGCGGTTATAAATGCCGTACGCCAATTAAAATTTAAAAACAGCTTCGATCTTTACACTAATGAATATGAAAACGCAGATTTTTATGCCGCACTCTTTTTGCCAAAATCTTTTCTAACGCCCGGCGCTAAATTAAATTTTATAGTTTTCAATGTTTTTAAAGAAGGCGTAGAATTTCGTGATACTTTACGGATTGTAATGGTCATTATCGTAATTGCCGGTAGCGCAATTACATTTCTTATAGTCTTAGGATTCACTATCAAATTGCGAAAACAAATTTCACTGCTAAGTGAAGCCGCGGAAATAACCGGAAAGGGAAACCTCGATCACAGGGTTGAAATTATTACAAAAGATGAAGTAGGCAGACTTGGCGAGACATTTAATAAAATGCTTGATGAACTTGTGCTGAATAAGAAAAACGAAAAAGAATATTCGGAATTTATTACTCTCATCAATCAAAACCCGACAATGAAAGAAATATCGGACGCGGCACTTACAAAAATTATCAAATCTACGGGATTAACTTTTGGTGTGTTGTATATTGTCGAAAATAAGGCGCTTAGGTTAATTTCATCTTTTGGTGTTAGCCAAAATATTATTGAGATGACACAAAATGCCGATCTATACAG
>JAKAMS010000431.1 GCA_021812745.1 Bacteroidota bacterium
TTTTGCCCGGTTCTTAATGCAGTGATGGATGGATGCTCTTCGCCTCTAAATTCAGCATCGCTCTTGTGAATGTTTTTCCATTTCGGGTCTATAGATAATTGACTGATCATTCCATCCATAGAAAGTCCCAAAATTCTAAAAGCAGCGGGATTGGCAGAAGTTATATTTCCTTCCATATCTTGATAAATAATGCCTTGTGTCATTGATTCAAATAAAGTTCTGTATGTCTGTTCGGATTCTCTAATTATTTTTTCAATTTTTTTCTTCTCGCTGATATCGCGTACTATAACACATATGACTTCTCTATCTAGATAGCTGATAAGACTAATGGTTACTTCGACATCAATAAAAGATCCATCCTTTCTTCTGGCTTTTTTTTCTCCAACTGAAGTATTTCTAAACTTAGCAGCTTTATTAAATGAATCGCCATTCTTATTGCCATTATTTGTCATCAAATCGAAAGCAGTTAGGTGAAGTAATTCTTCTTCGGAATAGTGAGATATTTTTTGGTAGGCAAGATTAGCTTTAATAACTTTCATGGTATCAATTTCGAAAAGAATTATACCGTCTGTACTCTGTTCAACTACAGCTCTGTAACGCTCTTCGCTTTTTCTAAGAGCTTCATCGGCATTTTTTTTAACTGAGATATCTCTGAAAACCAAAACCGCACCAGAAATTGTCCCATATTCATTTTTGATGACTGATGTAGTAGCTTCAATGATGATTGGACTTGAATCAAATCGTTGCAGAATCATTTCTTTGTTCTTAATCTCTTCCGAGTTGTTTCCCAGCAACATTAAAACCGGATTCGCCAGTTCGGTCTTTGACTCATAATCAAGAACATGAAAAACATTTTTTACTGCTTGACCTAATACATTCTCTCTAGACGTTGATAAAATTTCAAGAGCGGCATTATTCATAAAATTAATTTTTCCGTCAGTATCTGTCGTTATTATTCCATCGTTAATATTTTTTAAGGTAGCATCCAGCCATAATTCATTCTCGCGCTGTCTCAGTCCAACCGTGCGTTTATATAAAGCAACTTCTATTGTAGTTTCTAATTCTCTCTCTTCAAACGGCTTTATCAAAAATCCATATGGTTCTGTAAGTTTTGCTCTCTCTAAAGTCTTTTCATCCGAGAAAGCAGTTAGATAAATAATTGGAATGTCTTGTGCTGAATTAATTATTCCTGCAGTTTCAATCCCGTCTAAACTTCCGTTGATATGAATATCCATCAAGATCAGGTCTGGTAACAGATCGGCTGCTTCCTTAATTGCTTCTTTGCCGGAGGTAACTGCTGCTACTACGTCATATCCAATACGTTTCAGACGATGCGATAATTCCATCGCAATTATTGTCTCATCTTCTACTATTAATATTTTATGTTTTTTCTTCATAAAGATCAGATTATTTCGCTAAATGTAATTTGACATTCAGTTCCATGATCCCTTTCTAACTTAATTTTCCCGTAAAGTTGTGCTGACAGCATGTTTATTAATTTTAATCCCAAGGTTTTTTGTTCATTTCCAAAACTAATATTATCAGGTAAGCCTATTCCATTATCTGCTACAATAAGAACAAATCTTTTTTCGTTCAGTTTAAGAGAAATTTTTATTTCCGGAGTCTCTGCAAAATCATCCGGGAATGCATATTTAAGAGAGTTAGTTACCAATTCATTTATAATTAAACCACAAGGTATTACTGTATCAATTGGCATGAAAATATTATCTATCTCTATTTTCTTTGAGATATTAGTTTTAGTTGAGTAGGTATCTATCAAGTAACTTACAAGGTTATTTACGTAGTCAGCAAAATTGAGATTTGTAAAATCTGCTGATTGGAATAATTTTTCATAAACTAACGACATTGATCTAATTCGGCTCGTGCTGTCTTGGAAAAGAGATAATGTTTTTTCGTCTTCAATATCGGCAGATTGGAGATAAAATAGGGAAGATATTACCTGCAAGTTATTTTTAACTCTGTGATGGAGTTCTTTAAGAAGTATCTCTTTCTCTTTAAGAGAATTTTGAATTACTTCTTGCGAGGAATTTCGTTCTTCTTCGATTGCTATTGCAGAGCTAATGATACTTAGAAGTTTCTGATCATCTTCGGTAGGTGTCTTTTCTTCCTGGTAAACTACGCACAAAGAACCTTTTATAGATTCGCCAAAAGCTACCGGTATACCCAGTAGTGTTTTCAAATTGTATTTTATAATATTGCTATTGTCCTGAGCGTATTTAGTTTCATGAATATCACGTATTAAACGAACAAAAGATTTTTCCCCTTTGGCAATGTCGTTGCAAATTTGAGCACCATCAAAATTAATTAATGTACCCAAATTACCCGCTGTAATAGATTTTCCATTTCTATTGGAATTGTAATAAGCGCCGGCTGCGTTTAACTCCTGGCAGCAAAGCGTTACCAAACTATTTATATTTTGAACCGGGTCAATTCCAAAACTTAAAAGACATTCATTCAGTTTTACTAATCTTTCCTGCATTTGTTTACGCTCACTAATTTCTAGCCAAATTCCTATATATTCTAGATGATCCAAATATTCTATCTTTTTGGGCACTGTATAGTCTAAAAACCATTTATACGAACCATCTGCGCATTGAAAACGGTACTCAACTTTAACAGAACTTCCGGCTTTAAGTTTATTAAATTCATGCAAAACATTTTCTCTATCATCCGGATGAATCCGTGATTCCCAGAAATATTCCTCTGAAAGAAATTTATCTGGATCAAAACCTGTAATTGTAGAAACGTTGTCGGTCATCCAAGTGGCAGAAAATTTACTCCCAATAACACCATTATACAAAATAAGAGGAATTACTTTAAAAATAGCATTTTGTCTCTCCTCAATTT
>JAKAMS010000432.1 GCA_021812745.1 Bacteroidota bacterium
TTAGAATCCGGGTCTCCGCTTAATTCGACCATACATTTATAAGAATGCCCGTGTAAGTTTTTACATTTACCTAAATGAAAAGGAAGACGGTGCCCCATTTCCCAATGAAATTCTTTTGCAATTTTCATCAAACGCCTTTAGCTGTTGGTTCCCAAATATATTTATGTATCTGCAACTGATATCTAATTTTTCCCGGAGTAGCTGATAACCACGTTTTATCTTGCAAGATCCATTCAACAAGTGTTATCGGCTCCAGTCTGCCAAAAACAACCGAGAATAAAATATTACATTTTTCCAGTAAGTTGAATTTACCAATAATTTCTTTGCACCATTCATAATCATCACGATTTCCGACAACAAATTTAATTTCATCGGCCGGTTTTATAAAATCCAAATTTTCGTAGAGATTTTTTTTCATCATATTGCTCGACGGGCATTTCAAATCCATTATTATCATTACCCGCTTATCAATCTCATTTATCGGAAGACTTCCCCCGGTTTCCAGCATTACCTCAAATCCGGTATCGCATAATTTTTTCATCAAATCAAGAGCTTCACTCTGAAATAACGGCTCCCCGCCCGTAATTTCAACTAGATTGCAATTATATTTTTTCACTTCATCTATGATAGCGTCAATAGTCATCTCTGTGCCGTCATTAAACGCGTATTCAGAGTCGCAGTATGAGCATCTAAGATTGCAATAGGTTAGTCTTACAAAGACCGTGGGAAGCCCGGATTTGGAGCTTTCGCCTTGAATTGAGTAATATATCTCGTTAATCTTAATCATAAATTGGAATAAAGCCTTTCAAAAGTGGCGCAAAGATAACAACAACCAATTTGAGAATAAAGTTAATATCACACTTCAGTTTGATTTGTAATCCCTCGTATGCTATATTTACGCACGTTTTTTAACAAAATAAGGTTTTATTAATGGCGCAGCACAAATCAGCAAAAAAGAGAGTACGGTCTACCAAAAAAAGAGCCGAAAGAAATAAAACAGCTCTATCTAAAGTTAAAACACTTACTAAAAAAGTAGTGGAAGAAAAAGATCCGGTTAAAGCTCAAGCAGTATTAAAAGAAACAGTTGCATTCCTTGATAAGACTGTTTCAAAAGGAAGAATGCATAAAAATACTGTTGCCAGAAGAAAATCTGCTCTTACAAAGCACGTAAATAAATTAACTGCCGTTAAGTAATTTTAGTGATCTGAATTTGAGGGCAATCCAATTTTGCGGATTGCCTTTTTCTTTTTTATAAATCCTTCACTGCGTCAGTTCCTTCGGCTTCCGGTAAATAGAATTTTACCTGGTAAATATCCGCTTTTACTCCAGTTGGTTTAACTATTTCCTTTCTTATAAGAACCGAATGTTCAATATAGATATTATCATCAATTCTAGATCCGAAGATGTAAGTGATTCCCTTAACCGTAACGTGTGAACCAATTATGCACGGAAGCAGATCGCTTCCGGTTACACGAACTCCACTCTCTAACTTTGTCTCTGTGCCAATGTTAACATTGCCTTTGATAATACTGCCGCCAAAAATTTCAACATCGTCACCAATATTAATTTTCTGTCCATAGAAACATGAAATATGTGCATTATCTCCTACGGTTATCATTTTACCAAACTGAATATCACCTTCAAGAAAAGTATTTTTACCAAGAGAAAGATTGTAATTGAGCTTAACTCCCTTGCCGATAAAAACGCCTTTGCCAAGATGGATTTCGAGCGGAAGACCAAGTTTATCCTTTTCTAAAATATCTTCTACAACATTTTCTTCTATGAAAAAATCATCCGGATCGTCAATCATTACGATGTCTTTCACTTTTTCATAAACAAGTTTGCGGGCAATGGCATCCATCTCCTTTAGCACAGATTTATTATTGAAACCCATAAGCACATGCTGATTTTGCTGACCATGCCTACCGGCAGGCAGGCTAACAGCTTCTACCGTAAAGCCGTTTTTGTTAAACAAAGAAATCAGATCGGTGAGATAAACTTCGTTCTGAACATTGTCGCTTCCAATTTTCTTGATTAGTTCTGCTAACGGCTTAAATTTGAAAGCGTAAACACCCGAATTGAACTCGCGGTTTTCTATTAAAGCGTTGCGTGTGAACTTATAATTTTTATTGTGGTATTCTGTGCTGTATGTTTTACTCGCGTCAATATTAAGTATCTCTTTATATTCAAGGATTTCTATTACCTTTCCGGCATCTTTCTTATTAGCATCTTTTAAATCTTTATCCGGTACACGTAAAATTCTTCCGTAATAATTATCTTCAATAGGTCCTTCAAAAATTCCAGTCAGCACCATCATATCGGCATTAGATTTTTCGAATTCATTTTTGAAAAAATGAATTGTCTCGCCATCTATTAAGCCCATATCTCCCGGAAAGATGTAGACCGTACCATCATAATTTCTATTAGTAATATTCTCTAGCGCAATTTGAACCGCATGTCCCGTACCATTCTGCACTTGCTGATAAGCATATGAAACAAATTTTTTCTTACCGACTGTTTTAACAACTTCCTCGGCTTTAATTCCCACAACAATTATAATATTAGCATCCTCCAAACCTTTCTGGCAAGCAGTGCAAACACGTTCTACTGTTGGTATTTCCCAAATTTTATGAAGCATTTTAGAAGTCTGAGACTTTATCCGCTTACCGTGCCCCGCTGCTAAGATTATTGCAGTTTCTTTATTGCCATCAGCAAAAGAATGTGAATATTCTTGAATTAAATTATTAATGTTCGTGCTGTTGGAAATTTCCTTCATTTAATCCTCTTTTGGAATGATCTCTAAATCAAATTTAATAATATTCGTTAATAATGTTGAAAGAAACTGTTTTTATGAGGCGATTATTTTG
>JAKAMS010000433.1 GCA_021812745.1 Bacteroidota bacterium
ACACCAAAGCAGAATATAAATTCGATGCTGATTCATGCGGTATATTAAATGCTATCCATTCTCAGTCTCCGGATATTGCAATGGGTGTTGATACCGGCGGTGCCGGCGATCAAGGGATTATGTTTGGTTTTGCATGTGATCAAACTCCAGAATATATGCCAATGCCGATCGTATACGCACATAAACTTATGAAACGTCTAGCCGATATTCGTAAAAAGAATATAAAATTGATGCCGTATTTAAGACCTGATTCCAAATCCCAAGTTACTATTGAATATGACGATAATCATAGACCGGTGCGTGTTGACGCTGTTGTTATATCGACTCAGCATGATGGTGATGTAAGCCAGAAAAAAATTAAAGAAGATGTTATTAAACATGTTATCAAAAAAGTTATTCCGGAAAAATATTTGGACAGCAAGACAAAATATTTTGTAAACCCGACCGGAAGATTTGAAATTGGCGGACCTCACGGTGATAGCGGTTTGACAGGCAGAAAAATAATTGTTGATACATACGGCGGCTGGGCTCCACACGGAGGCGGTGCATTCTCCGGTAAAGATCCTTCCAAAGTTGACCGCAGTGCAACATATGCTGCGAGACATATTGCAAAGAATGTTGTTGCAGCCCGTCTTGCAAAAGAATGTCTTGTTCAAGTTGCTTATGCAATTGGTGTCGCAGAGCCTGTTTCAATCTTTGTTGATACAAAGGGAACCGGAAAAATTTCTGATAAACAAATTGCAAACATGATTAAAAAAGAAGTTGATTTAACACCGCGGGGAATTATCGAACGCCTTAAACTCCGCAGACCGATTTACCAAAAGACTTCTGCTTACGGTCACTTTGGACGTAACGATAAAGATTTCACTTGGGAACAATTGGATCTTGTTCCGACGTTCAAAAAATATTTATAATAAATAAAGGAAGTAAAATGAGTCAAGCAACTGAAACAAAATCTTTAGATTATAAAGTAAAAGATATTTCATTGGCAGAATGGGGAAGAAAAGAAATTCAATTAGCTGAAGCTGAAATGCCGGGACTAATGTCTTTAAGAAAACAATATGGAAAAATTAAACCGTTAAAAAATGCTAGAATTGCCGGCTGTCTCCACATGACAATTCAAACTGCAGTTCTTATAGAAACATTAATTGAACTGGGCGCAGAAGTTCGATGGTCTTCTTGTAATATCTTTTCAACACAAGATCATGCCGCAGCCGCAATTGCCGCTGCAGGTGTACCGGTTTTTGCTTGGAAAGGTATGAACCTCGAAGAATTCGATTGGTGCATTGAACAAACTTTATTCTTTGGCGATGACAAAAAACCGTTGAACATGATTTTGGATGACGGCGGCGATTTAACAAATATGGTTCTCGATAAATTTCCGGAACTTGTAAAAGGTATTAAAGGAATTTCAGAAGAGACCACAACTGGTGTTCATCGTTTATATGATAGAGTTAAAGAGGGAACTCTTCCTATTCCGGCGTTTAACGTTAATGATTCAGTTACAAAATCAAAATTTGATAACAAGTACGGCTGCCGTGAATCATTGGTTGATGCAATACGCAGAGCAACCGATCTTATGATGGCTGGAAAAGTAGCTGTAGTTGCCGGTTACGGTGATGTTGGAAAAGGTTCTGCGCAATCATTAAGAAGTGCCGGTGTGCGTGTAATTGTTACAGAAATTGATCCGATCTGTGCTTTACAAGCAGCTATGGATGGTTATGAGGTTAAGAAAATTAAAGATGCTATTCCCCGTGCTCAATTAATTGTAACAGCTACAGGCAATGTTGATATTATAACCGAAGAACATTTCCGGTTGATGAAAGATAAAACAGTTGTTTGCAATATCGGTCATTTCGATAATGAAATTGATATGGCCTGGTTGAACGGAAATTATGGAAAAACAAAAGATACTATAAAACCACAGGTAGATAAATACACTGTTGATGGAAAAGATATAATTGTTCTGGCTGAAGGAAGATTAGTTAACCTTGGATGTGCAACAGGTCATCCTTCTTTTGTAATGTCTAATTCATTTACAAATCAAGTTCTTGCCCAACTCGAACTTTGGAGTAACTCCGATAAGTATGAAAAGAAAGTTTATATGCTTCCAAAACATCTTGATGAACAAGTAGCAAGATTACACTTGGAAAAAATAGGCGTTGAATTAGATACTCTAAGCGAGAAACAAGCAAAATATATCGGCGTTAAAGTTGAAGGGCCTTATAAAGCGGATTACTATAGATACTAAAGAATATTCTTTTAGTAGGATATAAAAAACCTCCGCTCTAAGCGGAGGTTTTTTGTTTTAAGTAGTAACAAAACTCTGATTAGGACTAGACCCTAAAAAGTATTTACCTCTCAATTTCAGAAGATCAAATAGTGCGTTGAGAAGTGTATGAATGTCTGATGGCTTACTTAAATAAATATCGCAGCCTGCATCAAGTGCGTTTATTCTATCTTTATTGAAAGCATGAGCTGTGTAGCAGACTACCGGTATTTCTGAAAAGTCTGGATTGTTTCTCACCTCTCTGGTCAAGTCGAGACCGTTTTTATCACCTTTGATTGAAATATCCATCAAGATGATGTCGTATTTTTCTCTACCCATTAAATTATAGAAAGATTCAGAGGAGTCACAAATATCAACCATAAAATATTTTTTGAGAAACAGTTGAAGAAATTTCTGATTCTCAAAATCATCTTCAGTAATTAGAAGTCTTGGTTTTTCTTCCGTTGTATTCCCCATCTTTTTTCTCCGTTCAAAATTACTGTGAAAGTTGTTCCGTGATTTATTTCACTTTTTACTTTTATTTTTGCTTTGTTAATGTCAATAAAGCTTTTAATCAAAGAAAGTCCTAAACCGGT
>JAKAMS010000434.1 GCA_021812745.1 Bacteroidota bacterium
ACACCAAAGCAGAATATAAATTCGATGCTGATTCATGCGGTATATTAAATGCTATCCATTCTCAGTCTCCGGATATTGCAATGGGTGTTGATACCGGCGGTGCCGGCGATCAAGGGATTATGTTTGGATTTGCTTGTGATCAAACTCCGGAATATATGCCAATGCCTATTGTATATGCGCATAAACTAGTGAAACGTCTAGCCGATATCCGTAAAAAGAATATAAAATTGATGCCGTATTTAAGACCTGATTCCAAATCTCAAGTTACAATTGAATACGACGGGAATCATAGACCGGTGCGTGTTGACGCCGTTGTTATATCAACGCAGCACGATGGTGATGTGAGCCAGAAAAAAATTAAAGAAGATGTCATTAAACACGTTATTAAAAAAGTTATTCCGGAAAAATACTTGGATAGCAAAACAAAATATTTTGTAAACCCGACCGGAAGATTTGAAATTGGCGGACCTCACGGCGACAGCGGTTTAACAGGCAGAAAAATAATTGTTGATACATACGGCGGCTGGGCTCCACACGGCGGCGGCGCTTTTTCCGGTAAAGATCCTTCCAAAGTTGACCGCAGTGCTACATATGCAGCGAGACATATTGCAAAGAATGTTGTAGCGGCACGTCTTGCAAAAGAATGTCTTGTTCAAGTTGCATACGCAATTGGTGTTGCAGAACCGGTTTCGATCTTTGTTGACACTAAGGGAACCGGAAAAATTTCCGATAAACAAATTGCCGACATGATCAAAAAAGAAGTTGATTTAACACCACGCGGAATTATCGAACGTCTTAGACTGCGCAGACCGATCTACCAAAAAACTTCTGCTTACGGTCACTTTGGACGTAATGATAAAGATTTTACTTGGGAACAATTAGATCTTGTTCCGAAGTTCAAAAAATATTTATAATTAAAAAAGGAAGTGAAATGAGTCAAGTTGCTGAAACAAAATCTTTAGATTATAAAGTGAAAGATATTTCGCTGGCAGAGTGGGGCAGAAAGGAAATTCAATTAGCTGAAGCTGAAATGCCGGGACTGATGTCTTTAAGAAAACAATATGGCAAACTAAAACCGCTAAAGGATGCAAGAATTGCCGGATGTCTCCACATGACAATTCAAACAGCAGTTCTGATAGAAACATTAATTGAACTGGGCGCAGAAGTTCGATGGTCTTCTTGTAATATCTTTTCAACACAAGATCATGCAGCAGCTGCAATTGCCGCTGCCGGTGTACCGGTCTTCGCTTGGAAAGGTATGAATCTAGAAGAATTCGATTGGTGCATTGAACAAACTTTATTCTTTGGCGATGATAAAAAACCGTTAAACATGATTTTAGATGACGGCGGCGATTTAACAAATATGGTTCTCGATAAATTTCCGGAACTTGTAAAAGGTATTAAAGGAATTTCAGAAGAAACCACAACCGGTGTTCATCGTTTATATGATAGAGTTAAAGAAGGAACTCTTCCTATTCCGGCGTTTAACGTTAATGATTCAGTTACAAAATCGAAATTTGATAACAAGTACGGCTGCCGTGAATCATTGGTTGATGCAATCCGCAGAGCAACTGATCTAATGATGGCTGGAAAAGTTGCTGTTGTTGCCGGTTACGGTGATGTTGGAAAAGGGTCCGCTCAATCATTAAGAAGTGCCGGTGTGCGTGTGATTGTTACAGAAATTGATCCGATCTGTGCTTTGCAAGCGGCTATGGATGGTTATGAAGTTAAGAAAATTAAAGATGCTATTCCCCGTGCTCAATTAATTGTAACAGCTACAGGCAATGTTGATATTATAACCGAAGAACATTTCCGGTTGATGAAAGATAAAACAGTTGTTTGCAATATCGGTCATTTCGATAATGAAATTGATATGGCCTGGTTGAACGGAAATTATGGAAAAACAAAAGATACTATAAAACCACAGGTAGATAAATACACTGTTGATGGAAAAGATATAATTGTTCTGGCTGAAGGAAGATTAGTTAACCTTGGATGTGCAACAGGTCATCCTTCTTTTGTAATGTCTAATTCATTTACAAATCAAGTTCTTGCCCAACTCGAACTTTGGAGTAACTCCGATAAGTATGAAAAGAAAGTTTATATGCTTCCAAAACATCTTGATGAACAAGTAGCAAGATTACACTTGGAAAAAATAGGCGTTGAATTAGATACTCTAAGCGAGAAACAAGCAAAATATATCGGCGTTAAAGTTGAAGGACCTTATAAAGCGGATTACTATAGATACTAAAGAATATTCTTTTAGTAGGATATAAAAAACCTCCGCTCTAAGCGGAGGTTTTTTGTTTTAAGTAGTAACAAAACTCTGATTGGGACTAGATCCCAAAAAGTATTTGCCTCTCAATTTCAGAAGATCGAACAGTGCGTTGAGAAGTGTATGAATGTCTGATGGCTTACTCAAATAAATATCGCAGCCTGCATCAAGTGCGTTTATTCTGTCTTTATTAAAAGCATGGGCTGTGTAGCAGACTACCGGTATTTCTGAAAAGTCTGGATTGTTCCTCATCTCTCTAGTCAAGTCGAGACCGTTTTTATCACCTTTGATTGAAATATCCATCAAGATGATGTCGTATTTTTCTCTATTCATTAAATTATAGAAAGATTCAGAGGAGTTACAAATATCAACCATAAAATATTTTTTGAGAAACAGTTGAAGAAATTTCTGATTCTCAAAATCATCTTCAGTAATTAGAAGTCTTGGTTTTACTTCCGTTGTGTTCCCCATCTTTTTTCTCCGTTCAAAATTACTGTGAAAGTTGTTCCGTGATTTATTTCACTTTTTACTTTTATTTTTGCTTTGTTAATGTCAATAAAGCTTTTAATCAAAGAAAGTCCTAAACCGGT
>JAKAMS010000435.1 GCA_021812745.1 Bacteroidota bacterium
TCTATTCTCTTAACTTGGATTTCCGGTGATTCCAATTCTTACAAAGAAGATTCTTATCATCAATATCTGATGAATAATTTCAATGCGGCTATCTATACTAAGAAAAATCCTCTTTCTGATGCAAAAGAATTCTGGTATTCTGCTCTTCATGACGGAGTAGTTTTATTCAATGAATCATCGCAGCATTCTAAATTTAATTTGGCAGCTTTTTCAGATTCGAAAGAAATTATTCCGGTAAACAATTACACAGTTCATTTGACTGAAAGTTATTTTATCGGTGATGGAAAATTTCCCAACAATGGCTGGCTGCAAGAAACACCGCATCCCGTTTCGAAAGTTACATGGGATAATTACGCGTCAATCTCTCCGAAACTTGCAAACCAGCTTTCAGTTGATATGAATGATCTGATTGAAATTAATGTGAATGGGAAAAATTTAACTCTACCGGTTCTAATACAGCCGGGAGTTGATAATAACACCGTCAACATTGAATTTGGATACGGTAGAACTGTTGTTGGCAATGTTGGTAAAGATGTTGGATTCAATGCAATTACGCTAATGTCTAAAAATTATTCTTCTTCACCTTTTATTTACGAAAACGTATCAATTAAAAAAGTCAGCGGAACGCATAAACTTGCATCAACTCAAGAACATCATTCACTTGATGACACATTCGTAAAAGACATTCACCGCAAGAGAAAAATTATTCAAGAAGGTACGGTTGAAAAGTATAAGAATGAACCGAACTTTCTTCATGAAGAAAAAGAAAAACTTTTCAGTATTACTAATGAGCATCAATACACCGGACATAAATGGGCAATGGCTATTGATCTAAACAAATGTACAAGCTGCGGCGGATGCGTTACTGCTTGTAATGTTGAAAACAATGTCCCGGTAGTTGGTAAGGATCAAGTTCTTAATGGGCGTGAGATGCAATGGATGAGGATTGACCGTTATTATTCCGGAACGCCGGATGAACCAATAGTCAGTAATCAGCCGATGCTTTGCCAGCATTGCGATAACGCGCCTTGCGAAAATGTTTGTCCGGTGAACGCTACTAATCACAGTCCGGACGGATTGAACCAAATGGTTTATAACCGTTGTGTCGGGACACGTTATTGTTCCAATAACTGTCCTTATAAAGTAAGAAGATTTAATTTCTTCAATTTCCGTGATCACTTTGCAGATGCTTATTATGAAAACGATTTAACTTCTCTTGTTCACAATCCTGAAGTTACAGTCCGTTCTCGCGGTGTGATGGAGAAGTGTACATTCTGTGTTCAAAGAATTATGGAAGCCCGCTCCAATGCGATTCGTGATGGAAAGGAATTAAAAGGAACTGATGTTATAACAGCTTGCCAGCAGGCATGCCCAACAACAGCAATTACATTTGGTGATGCTAACGATCCGGATTCACCGGTTGCAAAATTGAGAGAACATAATTTGTCATATCATGTATTGGAAGAACTGAACGTTAAACCAAACGTAACATATATTGCCAAACTTCGAAATACTCATTCGCAGGAGATACTGTGAGTACTGTAGATTATACAAGAGAATTACCAGTATTAGATACAAAACCGGCTTTACGCGAACTTGACGAATTGATATCCAAGCCGCTTGAAACAAAACCGAACAAAAAATTCTATATAGCACTTTCAATAACTCTATCAATGTTAAGTTTACTAGTTATTGGACTTGGCTTAACATTTTATTATGGTATTGGAATGTGGGGAAATAACAATCCTGTTGGCTGGGCTTTCGATATTGTTAATTTCGTATTCTGGGTTGGTATAGGTCATGCGGGAACATTGATCTCGGCTATCTTATTTTTATTCAGACAGAAATGGCGTACTGGAATTGCGCGCTTTGCAGAAGGAATGACAATTTTTGCGGTTATGACAGCCGGAATGTTTCCGTTAATTCACGTGGGTCGTCCTTGGCTTGCCGGATATTTATTCCCTTATCCAAATCAACATTCACTTTGGGTGAACTTTACTTCTCCTTTATTATGGGATGTGTTTGCAGTCTCTACTTACTTAACTGTTTCGTTGATCTTCTGGTATGTTGGATTGATTCCTGATCTTGCGACATTACGCGAGAAGACTAATAACAAAATTAAAAAAGTAATCTATTCAACATTCAGTTTGGGATGGCGCTTTTCAAACCGGCATTGGCAGAATTACGAAATGGTTTATCTGATACTTGCCGGATTTGCTACTCCACTTGTACTTTCTGTTCACACAATTGTTAGTTTCGATTTTGCTGTCTCAATTATACCCGGATGGCACACAACTATTTTCCCTCCATACTTTGTGGCTGGTGCTGTATTTTCGGGATTCGCGATGGTGCAGAATGTTTTAATAATTGTAAGAAAAATTTTCAATTATGAACATATCATCACACTCGATACACTCGAGAAGATGAATAAAATTATGCTTCTCACCGGCTCAATGGTAGGTTACGCATACGCTATGGAATTTTTTATTGCATGGTATAGCGGAATGGAACCGGAACGTTTCACATTCTTGAACCGGGCACTTGGTCCTTATGCTTGGGCTTATTGGATAATGATCACATGTAACGTAGTTTCGCCACAACTTTTCTGGTTCAAAAAAATACGAAGAACAATTCCTGTAATGTTTGTGATTGCAATTTTTGTAAACATCGGAATGTGGTTTGAAAGATTTGTAATTATAGTAACGTCTCTATCAAGAGATTTCTTACCTTCGAGTTGGGCTTATTATAAACCTACTTATGTTGATGCCATGATATTAATCGGAAGTTTCGGATTCTTCTTCACTTGGATTTTGCTCTTTACTAAAGCATTGCCGGTTGTTTCAATGGCTGAAGTAAAAGCAG
>JAKAMS010000436.1 GCA_021812745.1 Bacteroidota bacterium
GAAGGAATTAACACAATAGTAGAATTTGGAATTCCATTAAGCAATAATCATGGAGTACTGAAATGAAAAACACATTAATTATTTCTTACGATTTCTTTAGAAAAGTTTTAAGTCTAGCCGAATATCTGGAACAAAGTTCAAAGAGCTTAATTTCTCTTATCAGCAAATTAGAAGAGAATGAGGCGTATGAAAAAGATTCAATAAAAAATTTAAACGGAGAACTATCCTCCCTTCACAGCAGAGCACAAAAGATTAAAGAAGGACTTGTTTACGCCGCCGTTCACCAGGAAGAAGTTCTGAATAATGACGAGCCATTCTTGAATAGTTTTAAAAAATTATCACAGGATTTAAAGAAGATACACACAATCTGCGAAGAGATTGCTGAACCAAATTATTACATAAATGCAGAAGGCGAATTAACTAAGTAAGGAGTACTGTTAAATGAGCAGTTTAAATCAGAAGAAAGATGATTCCGACGAGTTTCTTGCTCTGATTGATCTGAATAAGATCTTACTAAAAGAAGAATCATCACAATTACAAGAGGTTGCATATTAAAATGAGGGGATGGACTAGATAAAATGTTCCGTGCGTTCATTTTGCTTCTGCTAATGCCGCCAATTATTAATGAGGGTAAAAGCAATTTTAACGTCTTAAAGATCTTTGGCACATTTATAAACAAAAAGGAGAAACAAAATGAAATGGTTCTATAATTTGAAAATCAGCAAGAAGTTAATCTTCAGCTTCTCACTCGTAGCTTTAATTGCCGTATTCATCGGTTACACAGGCATCAGCAAGATGTCGTTAATGAATGATAATGCAAAACAAATGTACAATGATCGCGCCGTACCATTAGTAGAATTGGGCGGTGCACAGCAGGAACTCTATGAAATTCGCCTCTCTGTTGCAAATCTTGTAGCATCAAAAGATGCGTCAGAAAGAACTATGCTGGAAAAAGCAATTTCAGATCATGAGAAAAAGGAAGATGAACTCATGGCAAAATTCGCTTCTACAAATCTTGACCGCGAAGAGAAAAGGTTATATGAAGAGTATAAAAAATCATGGGATGAATTCAAGCCGGCTGTTGAGAAAGGTGTTAAATTGGCACTCAGCGGTGATGAAGTTGCTGCTCATGAATTCGAAGCGGGTGAATTTGATCATGAGGCAAAAAGAATAACCGAAGAACTTGACAGCGTTATGACTTCAGAGGAACATCTTGCGGATTCTTTGGATCAGGAAATCGGTCAAGAATATAGCTCTGCAAGTTTAGAAATATATGTAGTGTTAGGCGTTGGTATTGTTGCGGCTTTTTTCATAGGAATTTTTATTTCTAATTATCTCTCCAGGTCTATTAATCAAGTTGTTGATAAATTGAACAGCATTAAAGATGTGGATATTCAAAATCTTTCCAGATGCGGTGAACAGCTTGCCAATGGTGATCTTAATATTAATTTAGATTCCAAATTAACGCTGATCGAAATTAAATCTACCGACGAAATAGGAAATCTGGCAAATAGCATAAATCAGATCAGTGCAGGAGTTCAGAATACAATTAAGTCAATTGGTGTTGCGGTTAACGCGATAAAAGATACCGTTCACGAATCGAATTTACTTGTTGAGGCAGCGGTTAACGGAAAACTTTCCAAACGAGGCAATGTAACAAAATTCAACGGCAGCTATAAAGAATTGATTAACGGTCTAAACGCGACAGTTGATGCGGTAGTTCAGCCGATAAATGAATCAAGCAAAGTCTTGGAAAATTTAGCCAGCGGAGATTTAACAGTTCGCATGAACGGAGATTATAAAGGTGATTACGCCGTAATTAAAAATAGTATCAATAGCTTAGCGGATTCATTCAGCAGTGCGTTATCAGATGTATCGGAAGCAATTCAAGCTACTGCCAGCGCAAGTAATGAAATCTCATCAAGCACAGAAGAGATGGCGGCGGGCGCTCAAGAGCAAAGCGCTCAAGCAACAGAAGTCGCCGGTGCAGTGGAAGAGATGACAAAAACAATTTTCGAAACCACAAAGAATTCCGGCTTAGCATCGGATGCGGCTAAGAATGCAGGCGCTATAGCCAATGAAGGCGGTAAAGTTGTTGGCGAAACAATAGATGGAATGAACAGAATAGCTGAAGTTGTGAAAAAATCTGCGGATACAGTTCAAGTATTGGGTAAGAGAAGCGATGAGATTGGCGAGATTGCACAAGTGATTGATGATATTGCAGACCAAACGAACTTACTTGCTCTCAATGCAGCAATTGAAGCCGCACGCGCCGGTGAACAAGGAAGAGGTTTTGCTGTGGTTGCAGATGAAGTTAGAAAATTAGCGGAACGTACAACCAAAGCAACAAAAGAGATTGCTACAATGATCCGCCAGATACAGAAAGACACAGAGGGCGCGGTTGTATCAATGCAGCAAGGAACAGAAGAAGTAGAGAAAGGAAAAGTATTGGCAGAGAAAGCAGGACAATCTTTATCACAGATTATTACCGGCGCACAAGATGTAGTTGATATGTCAACACAAGTAGCCGCCGCGAGTGAACAACAGAGCGCAACAGCGGAGCAGATAAGCAAGAACATCGAATCAATCAGCAGCGTAACACAACAAAGTGCAGCCGGAGTGCAACAGATTGCTAGAGCAGCCGAAGATTTGAACAGATTAACACTAAATCTGCAAGAGCTGGTTTCAAGATTCAAAATTGATGCGAATTCAAACGGGAATGGCAGAAGCTCCCACAAGACTGTAACAAGAAGTCAATTGGCTGTTAGATCAAACGGTAAATTGGTCATTCATTAAGATTTAGAAAAGAAGAGAAAATAAATTATCAATACTTTAGAAATAGAAGAGGAGAAATGAAAGT
>JAKAMS010000437.1 GCA_021812745.1 Bacteroidota bacterium
AAATCGAGGTCGTTATTCTTTCAAAACCGATTTCAAGAAAAGCAGCAATTTTTCTTGCTCTTCTGGTTACATTTCTTTGGTCAACCTCATTTATAATAATTAAGTGGGGACTCCGTGATATTCCGCCTTTAACATTTGCGGGTTTGCGTTATGTGCTTGCTTTTTTTTGTCTTCTCCCATTCGCGTTAACAAAAAAAAGAGTAGCTGAAATAAAAAACTTAGTAAGAAAAGATTGGCTTCAATTAGCTTTACTTGGTTTTCTTTTTTACACATTTACTCAAGGGACACAATTCATCGGACTCTCTCTGCTTCCGGCAGTTACCGTTAGTTTGGTTCTTAACTTCACTCCAATAATTGTTGCTGTAATGGGAATTTTTCTTTTATCAGAAAAACCAACTCTTCTTCAATGGTCAGGTGCCTTCTTATTTATTGTCGGAATTCTGGTTTATTTTTATCCCGTGAACTTACCGCCTGGCAGAGGGCTGGGAATTGCCGTGATGTCAATCGGCGTTCTGGCAAATGCGGCATCATCTATCTTAGGGCGCAGCATTAACCGGACTGGAAAATTTGATCCGGTCACAGTTACGTTAATCAGCATGGGCATTGGTTCAATTGTAATGCTTATAACCGGAATTACTTTTCAAGGATTGCCTTCAATAAGTTTTGCAAATATTCTTTTTCTCCTCTGGCTGGCGGTAGTAAACACCTCATTTGCATTCACAATTTGGAATTTGACTTTGCGTAACCTTACGGCAATGGAATCAAGCATAATAAATGGAACAATGTTGATTCAGATTGCATTGCTGGCATGGCTATTTCTAGGCGAATCAATAACTATTAATGAAGGAATTGGAATGTTCATTGCTTTCATCGGCGCTGTTATTGTCCAAATCAGAAGAAAGAATTAACTTCAGCAACAAAAAACTTCTTAACAAAAACAAAAGAATAACAGATGAAAAAATTATTTTTTACGATTCTTGCGGCGGTTTCTTTGCTTAACGCTCAATCCAAGTATGATCCTTGGATTTTTTCCGCACCGGCAAAAAGAGAATTTACAAAGATCAATCAAACCGGCACTACGGTTATTCCGAATGGAAGATTTATCACTCCATTAGGAAAAAATATTTTAACCGCTCCGCATCCGTATGGCTTAGCTCTTAGTCCGGATGGAAATATTATAGTTACTGCAAACTCCGGAACCGAGCCGCTATCAATTACAATTATCAAAAATGTTTTGGGAGAAAACCCTGAAGTAAAGCAGGTTCCGCCCGGCGCGCAAACCGACAAAGGCGTTCTTGCTTCGGTATTTATGGGACTTGCAATCTCGCCGGACAACAAAATTGTTTACGTTGCCGGCGGGCAAACAAATAAAATATTTCTGTTCGATATATCAACCGGAGACAAAATTGATTCCATCAATTGCTCTTTTCAAGATAAGCAAACCGATTACACACACGGTTACATCGGAGATTTGATTTTATCCAAAGATGGAAAAACAATTTACGCAGTAGATCAAATAAACTTTAGAGTGTTTGTCGCTGATACTAAAACAAAAAAGTTGATTCAAAGCGTTCCGGTGGGAAGATATCCGTTTGGTATTGCTCTTTCGCCGGATGAAAAAAATATTTTTGTAGCAAACGTTGGAATGTATGAATACAAAATGATCAAGGGAATCACAAAGCAAAACATGAATGAGAAAGCGCTTAATTTTCCGGCATTTCCATACCTATCCAAAGAATCTGAAACAGGCATCAAAGTCGGGGAATTGGAAGTACCCGGACTTGGCGATCCGCATTCGCCCGATGCTTTCTCTGTGTTTATACTCGAAAACAAAAAGAACAATGTTCATGTTACGGCTAAAATCAAAACGGGAAATCAGATTGGAGAAATGATTGAAGGAATTCCCGCAATTGGCGGCGCAAGCCCTAATTCTTTGGTGGCAACAAATAAATTCGCGTTTGTAAGCAACGGAACAAACGATGATATTTCCGTTATTGATATTCAAAAGAAAAAAGTTGTCAAAACAATTAAGCTCACACTCGATGAGAGGATAAAAAATTTTAGAGGAATAATTCCATTCGGTTTAGCTCTGTCGCCGGATCAGAAAAAATTATTTGCCGCTGAATCCGGCATTAATGCAATAGCTGTTATTGATATAAACAAAATGAAAGTTATTGGACATATTCCCGCGGGATGGTTTCCGGCAAAATTAAAATTAAGCAATGACGGTAAAAAAATATTCGTCGCTAACGCAAAAGGATTCGGCAGCGGTCCAAACGGTGGCGAAAATTTCAAACCCGGACCGGAAGGAAGTTACATCGGCAACTTAATGAAGGGAACGGTAAATATATTTACTCTGCCAAACGATGACGAATTGAAAAGTCTAACACAAAAAGTCGTTGAAAATAATTTTTCGATTGATAAATCAAGCTCACCCAAATTTAATGACCGCAAAAATAATCCCATTCCACTCTTCCCTTTGGAAAAAGAAAGCCCGATTAAACATATTGTCTTTATTACAAAAGAGAATAGAACTTACGATGAAATATTCGGGCAAATTGAAAAAGGAGACGGTGATACTTCCTTGGCTCGTTATGGTAGAAACGTATCGTTCACAAATAAGAAAAAAACTCTTGAAGTGGAAAACACAACGGTAATGAAAAATCATCTGGAACTTGCAAAACAGTTTGCCATCTCGGATAATTTTTATGTTGATTCAGATGTTTCTGCAGATGGTCATCGCTGGCTTGCAAATAACTATCCCAATGAATGGGTGGAAACAACAACACCCGCTAATTACGGAAACAACAGAGATTTCAAAGAAGATTCAAAAGCGCCCGGAGTATTTGGAATGAAC
>JAKAMS010000438.1 GCA_021812745.1 Bacteroidota bacterium
TTCTTACTCCGCATCATAAAGAATTTGCCGATATGCTTAGAATTGGTTTGGATGATCTGGAAAATAATTCACTGAAATACGGAAAAAGTTTTTCAACGGAAAATAGTTGCTACTTGGTTTTGAAAGGCGCGCCTACAATAATATTTAATCCCGCCGGAGAAGCATTTATAAACACAGCTGGTAACCCCGGACTTGCAAAATTCGGAAGCGGGGATGTCTTAACAGGAATGATTGCCGGATTTCTAGCGCAGTCAGACGAAATTGAAGAAGCGCTTATATGCGCTGTTTACATTCACAGTTTAGCCGCAGATCTTTTACTCGAAGAGAAAACTGAATACGGTTATACATCCGAGGACTTAATTGAAGAAATTCCAAATGCAATCAAATTCATTCTCAAATCTTTTGTATAAATATCTAAGCACTCATACATTCTATTGTGTTTATCTTCCATTAATTATTTATTGGATAACACTTTTCGCATTAACCACTGTACCGGTTGATGTAGTCCCGCAGCTATTCAATTATCAGGATAAGATTGAACATTTTGCTGCTTATGGTGTATTGGCATTTTTACTAACACTCACGCTTTTTTTTCAAAAAAGGTCGCGGCTAATATCATCGAAAGCATTTTTGTTTACTTTTATTTTCATATTGGCATACGGTGCAATTGATGAGATTCATCAATTACTTGTGCCGGGAAGATTTTGCGATTTTTATGATTGGTTGGCTGATTCAATAGGAGGTTCATTAGGTATTGGTTTTGTTTATCTTTTTTTGAAAAACCATTTGAGAACTAGAAATAAAGCGGTCAATTTGTAATTCATTTTAAAAATTAATTCTATCTATATTGGCTCGTCAAAACCGAAGTCTCTTTATAAAAAATATGTTCTAAACAATCATGGTTATTCATTTAACCATACAGAGCTTGAATAATCTAAAATGTACGCCATAGAAATTAAAAATCTTGAATTTTCTTATGAAAGCTCAAATGGGCAATCTGCATTTGTTCTAAAAATTCCGGAATTTGGAATTGCTAAAGGCGATTTTGTTAGTCTTCTCGGTCCAAACGGATGCGGCAAATCAACTTTATTAAGATTGATTGCAAATTTAACAGAACCAAAATCCGGTTCAATTCTAATCTATGGAAAAGATATTTTAGATATAGAGAGGAAAGAACTGGCTAAAAAAATAGCTTTTGTGCCGCAGAAAAATTTTTCAATATTTCCTTTTTCGGTTTATGAAATTGTAATGATGGGACGCTCGCCTTATCTGAATTTTATGGGTTTTGAAAACGCGGTTGATAAGCAAATTGTAGCCGAAGCTATGAATCAAATGCAAGTTGACAACTTGAGGCATAAAGGTATTAATGAATTATCCGGCGGCGAAGCTCAACGTGTTTTTATTGCGCGTGCCCTTGCTCAAAAGGCAGAAATTATTTTGCTTGATGAACCGAATGCTCATCTCGACTTAGAACATCAGATTATGATTTTTGATCTATTGGAAAAATTAAATCAGCAAGAAAAAATTACAGTTCTTACTGTTTCTCACGATCTAAATTTAGTTGGTATCTATTCTCAAAAGATAGCTTTAATGAAAGATGGAATCATTGTAATGGAAGGAGAGAAGTCGAAAATCCTCAATGAGACAAATATCAGAAATATATTCAAAATAGATTCAGCTATTTTCCCATCAGCAGACAAAAAATCTATGAACATATTGATCAGTCCAAATTCAGCAATTAATAACGCAGAGATGAATTGAAACAGCGCTTTCAAAATACAGGATTATTCACTTTACTTCTGGTTGTTGTGTTTGTAAATCTGCTGATTCTGCTTTATCTGAAATATCATCTAAATGGAATTCCAATAAGTGAACTACGGCTTGACTATATGGGCAACATTCTCAATTTGGCTGTAACGGCGGTCTTATTTACTGGAATTTTATTCCATTTTTTTTACAAAAAAAAACTCGATAAGAAAAAACTAATATTTCTGGTCATGCTTCAATTCTTTATTACTCTCTCAATGGGCTTAATTTATTTAAACGCAAAAGTAGATCTTGTAAGCTCAACCAGCTATCTGTTTAATTTCCCTGCTAGGAAAGTTTATGCCGGTTTTTTATTCATTATTGGCGAACTTTTTCAACTCTATTCTTTGCTTTATGTATGGGGACTGATTTTTAATTCCGAAAACATTTTCGAAATAAGAACTTTAGTTAGAATGGTTGCGCTGATTTTTCTTCTTCTAATATTTTCTCTTTTATATGTCTGGAATGTTAGTAATTACGATGAAAAGAAAATTGAAAACACAGTCTTTGAATATGGATGTATACCGGGAGCCGCAGTGTGGAGCCACGGAAAACCAAGTCCAATCTTTGAAGGAAGAATACGCAAAGCATTTGAACTCTATAAAAAAGGTCAGATAAAACAAATTATTCTTACCGGAGGAAACGCGCCGGGGGAAATTAGCGAGTCTGAAGCTGCTTATAAATATCTGAAAAATCTTAAAGTTCCGGAAAAGAGTTTGCAGCTTGAAACTCAATCATCAACGACAACCTTACAGATAAGATATTTGTATAAAAAATATTTTGGTTTGCAAAATCAAAAACCAATATTGATAATATCCGACGGTTTTCATTTAACAAGAATTATCCAGATTGCAAAATATTTTAACGTGAACGTCGTTGGCGTTGCATCGGGTTATACATTGTCGTTCGATAAAACTATTTTTTACCGCTCACGCGAAAGTGTAGCTTTACTTTTATTTTGGTTCTTTGCTATTTAACAATTAAAAAGTTGTCAATTTTGTTTTGTGAAAGGGAATGGAAGTGTCTTGCAAATCGGAACATTTATCGTG
>JAKAMS010000439.1 GCA_021812745.1 Bacteroidota bacterium
AGAGATTAAATATGAAATATCCAAAGACGAATACTACGGTAGAACAAAAAAAGAAATTGATAATTTTATAAAACTTCATGCAAAAACAATTGATGAAGTATTTTCCATAATAGAACTAAATAAAAATAAGGCGCAAAGAATAAATGTTGAATATGATGCAAGATATGGATATCCAACAAAAGTATACATTGATATCGATACCCTAGTTGCAGATGATGAATTTTTGAAAAGCTTTAGTAATCTGAAAAGAGTAATTAAATAATTAAACGCATATAACCCGCAACTCAAAGCGACCGCGTCTTTGACGCAGTCGTTTGATGTAGTTATTGGGTTTAGCTTTTCAGAGAAAGTTTATTGTTCAAAGTTGATTTATAAAACGAAGCTGATTTTAAAACAAAAAAGGTTATTGCCAAAAGCGTCATTGTATTTATGGGCGGCGCTTTAGTTGCAACGCCGTTATGCCTCTGATTGGGCAACTGTTTTTGAACTTAGTTATTTGGTTTAAATATTTATCTGAATACGTTATGAAGAGTACAGCATTCCAAATATATTTTGTAGTAATACTTTTATTTTCAGTAGAAGTCTCTACACTTGCACAGGCTCCGCTCTGGGAACAAACCAGTGGACCTATAACAGGATCAGTTACATTGATTAAAAGCAGTAGTTCGGAAAGAGATATCTGGTGTTTAGCAAATGAGCGACTCTACCGTTCAATTGACAATGGAGAGACCTGGAAGCTTACAAACCTACCTAATCATGATATCGTTTCTTTAGCCATTAGAGAAAATGAAGGTATTTTTGCCGCCGGAAGAATTTATTGTGCAGGAAATTGTTTTCAATCTGGAATTTATTATTCCAATGATAAAGGTGAGTCATGGCGTACAATACAGATTGGACCATCTGACAATACCGTTCGTCTTTTTACTACCGGCGCTCAAGGACGTGTGTTTGCTTATACAATGGATGGGCTCTATTTTTCCGATTCCGGAGCAGATACATGGCTAAAGATAAGTATTGATAGCTCAAATGTAGGATTACGTACTTTTATTAGCCGGGATAATGGGATTGTGGCAGGAGTTACAAATAACTCTACTTTTCTTTCATTAGATAATGGGCAAACCTGGATAAATTCCCCGTACTTATATCCATCTGAAGGTCCTACGGAACTTTATATCAACACGCTTGCTATCTATAACGATAGTGTTTTATTCGGCCTAGATTATAGTTCACTGTATCGATCCACCGACAGAGGACAAACATGGGAAAAACTTTTATTACCTATTGGACCTGATGATATTTATAATATTCAGGTAACCGGAGAAGGGCAGATTTTAGTAGGCACTGATTTAGGAGCTTTTTCCTCATGGGATATAGGCAATACTTGGAGTAGCGTATTCCTAAATGAATTAGTAGTCTATACATTCGCATACACCTCTTTTATGTTAAAAAGCAAAACTCATCAGTTAGCACTAAGAGCAACTAGAAAAATCGATAGTCTTATTATTTAATTATGTTTTTAATAAAGTCGTTAATCAATTCAATTATTCTTTTATTAACGGTCATACTATGGGAAGATCAGTAGCCGCAAGATAATGGTTAAAATAAAATTGTTGTGGCTTGCAATCTGAAAAAAGCGGACAACTTACTTTCGTGCCGCAGAGGTCTCACTGCAATCGGCCACAAGTTAAATTATTCTTTGATTAACACTCCTCTTAATTAACAACGCTTATTACATATCGTTGTTTGTTCTTTAATACAAATCTTATTCTGTTAAGTAATTTTCTAGCAATTTTAATGATTGCTTTTTGTGCTATCATTTTTTTCTTGTAATCAGTGTAAGCCATCATAAGCGCCGGGTCTTTTCGGATTGCTATCCAGGAAGCTTCTATAAGTAAATATCTTAGGTGGCTTTTTCCTCTTTTTGTCATTTTACCAATAACGATTTTTTCTCCGCTGGAATGTTCTCCGGGAGATAGACCAATATAGGATGCCAATTCATCTAAATTCTTAAATCTGTTGATATCAACAATCTCCACTAAAAAGTGCATGGCTGTCAATGTTCCTATTCCACAGATACTTATTAGCAGTTCTGATAATTCTCTATAACGATCAGTTTTCGACAGATGACGTATTTGTATTACTAATGATGCTATTGTCTTTCGTGTAGAAAGTAATCTTTCTATTTGTATGTCTAGCGCTAAACGTCCGCTTTCGGTTTTGAATTCAATTGTCTCTAACCACTTTATAAATGCTCTTGACCAATTACTAACAGCTTTTTCTTCTGATATTGTTATGCCGTAAAAACCAAGAATCGATTTTATCTGATTCTTTATTCTCGTTTGTTCTTTTGCTAATTGAATATGTAATCGAAGAAGCGTTCTATCTTCTTGGACTTCTCGGCTTGGAGTATAAATGCTCATTAATTCTCCGCTTCGTAAACAACGGGCTATTTTTCTACAATCTACTTTATCATTTTTTGTGCGTCTCTCTTTGTCCATCGTTGGAACATCTGCTGGGTTTACTACTATGGATTTTATTCCCAACTGTTCTAATTGTTCGTGTGCCCAGAATCCACAATACCCAGCTTCGTATGCGCTAAAATAATTGCCTTGCGGGAAATTCTTAAGCAAATATTTATTTAATATTTCCGGCTCCGGATTCATTGTGAATGTTTTATGGTCTATTGATTCACACAATATATTTACCTTCCAATTTTTCTTGTGATTATCGATTCCTATAAATATATTTTTGTTCGTGAAATCTAATGTCCTTCTTTCACTTGTTTCCATTTTGTTCTCCTCAAAGTTTTTCCCTAATCTACTTGAGGAATTCTACTTTTTAAACATATTATCTGA
>JAKAMS010000035.1 GCA_021812745.1 Bacteroidota bacterium
TACAGTCCGCCCCGGCTCTCCAACTCCGGCGTCCGCCCAGACAAATTTCACCCACTAATTCAAAAATCGAGCTTCAAATATAGAACGGAGTAAATAAAAAAGCAAGAAAAGTTATTATGAATTAATCCCAAGCTTAAAATAGCTCTAATGACCCCACAATTCCCTATCTAAACTCCGATATTGAATTGCCTCAGAAATGTGTTGCGGCTTTATTTCCGTTGATCCATCTAAGTCAGCTATAGTCCGGCTCACTTTTAGAATTCTATCATATGCCCGCGCCGATAATCCTAACCGTGTCATTGCCATTTTCAACAAATCTTCACACTGGTTATCCACTTTACAGAATTTACGAATTTCCTTGGATGCCATGTCCGCATTCTTGAATATATTTTTTATTCCTGAAAATCTTAATTGTTGAATTTCCCTTGCCGAGATTACCCGTTTTCTAATCTCACTTGATTTTTCTCCAGCAGAGCTAGAAGCCAGCTCCTTAAACTTTACTGCCGGAACTTCAATATGAATATCAATTCTGTCCAAAAGTGGACCTGAAATTCTTGCCATATATTTTTGAATTTGCATTGTATTGCAGGTGCATTCTTTATTTGGATCAGTAAAAAATCCGCATGGGCAAGGATTCATAGCTGCTGCCAACATAAAATTTGCAGGAAACTCAAGAGACATTTTAGAACGGCTTACAGTTACTTTATAATCTTCAAGCGGCTGGCGTAAAACTTCCAAAACATTTTTCTTGAATTCAGGCAATTCATCTAAAAATAGTACACCGTGATGTGCATATGAAACTTCGCCCGGACGTGGAATAGTTCCGCCTCCTATCAGAGCCGCATCAGAAATTGTGTGATGGGGACTTCTAAAAGGTCGCTCTGTAATTAACGCTTGATCTTTGCGCAGAATTCCGGCAATAGAATGAATTTTTGTAGTCTCAAGTGCTTCTTCAAAATTTAGCGGCGGAAGAATTGAAGGAAATCTTTTAGCAAGCATTGTTTTGCCTGAACCTGGTGGTCCGATCATTAAAATATTATGTCCGCCGGCGGCTGCAATTTCTAATGCACGCTTAACATTCTCTTGCCCTTTAACATCGGAGAAATCAAGAGCATAAGTATTAACTTGAGAAAAGATCTCATTCTTGTCTGTATAAACCGGATTAAATTTCTCTTCTTCATTTAAAAACTGGATCACTTCTATAAGTTTATTCAAACCATAAACTTCTATACCATCAACTATAGATGCTTCTTTCACAGATTCAGTAGGAAGAATTATCTTTTTAATACCGAGTCTTCTAGCTTCTACCGTGATTGGCAAGGCACCTTTGATTTTACGAAGTGTGCCATCGAGTGAAAGTTCCCCAAGAATAAAAGTTTGATTGAGTAAATCCGGATTAATTATTTCTGTCGCCGCAAGAATTCCAACTGCAATTGGCAGATCGAATGAACTTCCTTCTTTCTTAATATCTGCGGGTGCTAAGTTGATAGTAATCTTTTTAAGAGGAAATTCAATTCCAGAATTTTTGATAGCGGCAAGAACTCTTTCTCTGCTTTCCTTTACGGCATTATCGGGTAAACCGACTATAGTAATAGAAGGAAGTTGTTTCTCATAATGGGTTTCAACTTCAACTAGATAAGCATCAATACCGAATGTAGCACCGGAGAGGACTTTGGAAAACATAAATTTGCTTCCCCGATTTTGGATTTAAACTAACAAAAAATCAGATAACAAAAAAATCCGTTATTGGAGTGAACTAACAGCAAATTTATTTACTAAAGACTATTTAAACTTTCTTAAGAATTCCAATCTGTCTTTCAGATTATCAACCTGTACAAGCAGTTTATCCTTACCAAAGATCGCATCTTTTCTGTTCTTGAAAACCAATTCATAATCTTTACTCATTACAATCGCTTCTTCCGGACATACTTCTTCACAAAAACCGCAGAAGATGCAGCGCAGCATATTAATTTCAAATTTTTGCGGATATCTTTCTTTTTCCAATTCTGTTTCAGACGCCTGGACCTCAATTGCAAGAGCAGGGCAAACACGCGAACATAAGCCGCAAGCTACACATCGCTCGGTTCCGTTCTTTTCTTGAACAAGAACAGGGCGACCACGGTATGACGATGGTGGTTCAAATCTAACTTCTGGATATTGCATTGTAACATTTGGACGAAACATATTTTTAAGTGTGAGCGCCATACCCTTTACAATTTCGGGAATGTAGAGTTTCTCCAAAATATTCAAATCTTCTTTTCTTTTTTGTACCGGCATTTTCTACCTTTTCAATCCGACAAAGACGGACAATTATTTATAATCCAAAAATCATTATTAGAGCAGCGACCCAAATAATATTTGCAAGTGCTAACGGAAACATTACTTTCCAGCCGAGACTCATTAGCTGGTCATATCTAAAACGCGGTAATGACCATCGAACCCACATAAAGAAGAATATCAAAGCTACAATCTTAATCAGGAAAGCGGCAATTTGTATAATAGTAGTAATAGTGTAGCTGAGTCCTAATTTTTCTATGTAAGGAACCTGATAACCGCCAAGGTAGAGTGTAACAATCATTGCGCTGGCAATTGCCATATTAGCATATTCAGCAAGAAAGAAACCGGCAAATTTAAACGAGCTATATTCTGTATGGTAACCACCGACAAGTTCGGGTTCTGCTTCAGGTAAATCAAAAGGTAATCTGTTGGTTTCTGCGAATGCCGATACTAAAAATGTTATAAATCCTATCGGTTGAAGAATTGCGTTCCACATCCAACCATGCTGAGCTTCAACTATTTTTACTGGACTCAAAGATTGAGACATTAAAATCACACCGGCAACAGAAAATCCCATAGAGACTTCATAAGAAATCATCTGTGCGGAAGAACGAATTCCTCCAAGTAAAGAATACTTGCTTCCTGAAGACCATCCAGCAAAAGTAATTCCATATACACCAAGAGATGTGAGTGCTAGAACATAAAGTATTCCAATGTTCACATCGGCAACAACTAAATTTATTTTGTATCCAAATATTTCAATTGGCGGTCCTAATGGTATTACAGCGTAGGTGGCAAAAGAAACAAACAATGCAATGAACGGAGCCAGAGTATGTAGCGGTTTATTTGCAGCGTCTGGAATAATATCTTCTTTAAACATGAGTTT
This sequence comes from Bacteroidota bacterium, assembly GCA_021812745.1. The sequence continues at coordinate 3,164 of JAKAMS010000035.1, forward strand.
AAAAACATCTGCAAACGGTTGAAGCAACCCCAGCCATCCTACACGATTTGGTCCAACTCTGTTTTGAACCCATGCGCTAATCTTTCTTTCAAAGTAAACTGAATACGCTACCGTAAGTAAAAGCATTACAACAATAATCAGAATCTTGATTAGAGAGATTATTAGTATTTCCCAAATGTTCATGAACTAATCACTCCGAATTTTTTAATAGAACGTGGATTATTAACAATCACAATCAACGTTCCACTTTCAAACTGTAACTGTCTGTTTAATTTTAAGCAACACTCCCTGCTCACCTATAGTATCGTAATCCAGTCCTTTGAAGCTATCCACAGAATGAGTCAAATCTATGAAAACATCTTCTGCCATTTCGTATTTTGTTTTTGCACCAAGATATGTGGAGAGCATGGTAAATATTTTCCAGCTTGGTTTAGAATCGTATTTTGATCCTTGCATCCAACGGTCAAACTTAGTTCCAAATTTATCCCAGCGGCTCATCTTCATTCCATCAAGCGCGCGGTCCATTTCTTCTGTTGCTACTGCCGGGCGAATTCTTTGAACTCTTCCTTGAAAGTTTACGAATGTTCCGTTCTTCTCTGCATATGTTGAAGCCGGAAAAACTATATCTGCCAATGTTGTAGTTTTGTTTTGGTTTGTAGCATGAACAATTAACAGTTCAAGCTTGCCCAGAATTTTTTCATATTCTTCGTTCAGAGATGCAACATCCTCTTCCATAACATAAAGCGCTTTGATCTTACCTTCTTTAATTGCTTTCATTATTCCTTCAAAGCGCAATCCATTTGAACCGGCTCTTACGCCCGCTAATTCTGCGCCAAGTGTGTTTGGAGTTTTATCTTCGCGAATTAAAATGTCATCTTGATCGCCATAAACAGTATGATTTACAAAATCGCTATTAACAACGCCAAGAGATTTGGCAAATTTTACTAATGCAAAGTTATCTTCACATGTAGTAAACGCAGAACCGATGAATGCTATCTCTCCGCTTTTGTAGTCCTTCAAACTTTTCGCCGCTACTTTCAACGCTTCTTCCCAAGATACTTTTTCTAGTTCTCCTTCTTTGCGTATGAAAGTTCCGTTAATTCTATTATCCGCGTTCACATTTTTAAAAGTATTTAATCTTCCGTTATCGCACATCCAGAAACTGTTCACATCATTATTTTGACGCGGAGTTAATCTTAATATTTGATTATTGCGAACCCAAACTTCTGTATTGCATCCACGCGCGCATCCAACACATACAGAATTTGTCTTCGACATTTCCCACACACGGGATTTAAATCTAAAATCTTGATTTGTTAGCGCACCAACCGGACAAATATCGGTCGTGTTTAATGTGTAAGGATTATCGAATGACTCTCCGGGGAAGGTTGTGATGGTAACTTTATCTCCCCTTTTAACAAATGTAAGTTGACTTTTCTTTGCAATCTCATCAGAAAAACGGATACATCTTGAACATGATATACAGCGTTCACCATCGAATTTAATATTCGGTCCAAGCTGAACACGTTTTTCTTTTCTGTTTTTGATTTCTTCGAAATGACTTTCACCGCTGCCATGCGCATAAGCATATTCTTGAAGTTTGCATTCACCGGCTTCATCACAAATTGGGCAATCTAATGGATGATTGATGAGAATAAATTCCATTACTGCATTGCGTGCTTGCAAAGTTTTTTCCGATTTGGTATAAACAACCATTCCATCCATTGCATATGTTGAACATGAAATAGCAAGTTTAGGCATCTTTTCAATTTCTACAAGACAAACACGGCAATTACCGGAAACAGATAAACTAGGATGCCAACAGAAATGCGGAATTTCAATACCCGCAGCGCGCGCGGCTTCTATTACAGTTTGTCCTTGTTTAAACTCGATCTGATTACCGTCAACAGTTAACATTGGCATATTGCTTTCCCTTACACAACTTTCTTAGGCAGTAAATTTTTTGAAGACAAAATTACTCTTGTTAGACCACCATTTTCAAATTTATTTGATGAATAAAACAATTCATTCGACATTTCCTGAATATCCTTTGCAGTAACGGACTGGATATGCTTAACAGTCTCTTCAACAGATTTTATTTTGTTGAAGTAGATTACCGACTGTGCAATTCTAAGCATACGGTTAGTTGTGCTTTCCAAGCTCATCAGCATACTGCCAATCAAATATTCTTTTGCGCGGCTGAGTTCTACTTCTCCGACCTTCTTTTGTTTAATTTTTTCAATTTCGCTAAGAATCAGACTCTGCGCTTTATAAACCGATTTATTGTTAGTCGAAAGATAAACTCCGAATGTGGAGATATCAAAAAAAGAATTTAAAAATGTATTGATTTGATAGGCAATTCCGTTCTCTTCACGCACCTTTTGAAAGAGACGCGAACTGCTCCCTTCACCAAGAATGTGAGAAAGAACGCTTACAATATTGCGTCTCTTCTCTTTGATTCCGTATGTCGGCTTGCCAAGTATATAGTGAACTTGCTGTGTTTTTTTTTCTACATAAATATCGCTTGCCGGTTTTAATATTAGTTCGCGTTTTTTCTCGTTGGAAGTCTTTAAACTTTTTGTAATGTATTTTTTTGCAAACCTGATTAAATCTTCATGCTCAATATTTCCCGAAGCTACAATGAAGAAGCGGTCGAAAGTATAATTCTCTTTTACAAAGTTGATTAGATCTTTTTGCCTAAATGAACGTAAATTTTTTTTTGTTCCAATGATAGGCATTCCAAGCGAATTACATGCGAAGACATTACTCTCAAATTTGTCAAATATAAACTCGTCCGGAGAGTCTTCAATATCGTATAATTCGTCAATTACAACTGCGGATTCTTTTTCAATTTCTTTAGGGTTAAAAACCGAGTTTTGGGTCATGTCTGCAAGCACTTCAAATGTTTTTTCAACATGATCAGTCAATCCTCTGCCGTAAAAACATGTATGTTCTTTGGATGTGAATGCGTTTAGATACCCGCCGAGTGATTCAATATCTTCTGCAATTTTCTTTGCCGATCTCTTTTTTGTTCCTTTAAAGAACATGTGTTCAAGAAAATGGCTTATACCGCTGTTATCTTTTGTTTCATCACGTGAGCCAACGTTAAACCAAAAACCGAGCGAGAATGATTTTACAAAACTAATCTTCTCAGAAATTATTTTTATTCCGTTGGGAAGCTCTGTGATGTTTATATTTTTCAATTAGAGGTTTCTATATATAGTGAAGAAAAATGTGGGGCAAATATAGAGAAGAGTGGTTTGGTTATCAAATGAGTGAATAATTCAAAGAATTGAAAAGAAAAGTAATTTTGGGTCTGTTCAAAACTTAGTTACATCTTATTTTAATTTTCCCAAAACATTTACAACATCATTTATCACTTTACTACAAACTTTTACGTTAAGCTTTTTCTCTTTAACTATGGCTCTTCCTTCCGTTGTTGAGACACTAATACCAAGAAGTTTTTCACAGTCCAATGTGTTGTTCATTTTTTTAATCTCATCCATAAATTGATTTGAGATTCTATAGACATCGGCTTTACCGGCTTCACGTTCTTTTTGCGAGTTCCAACTTTTAAGCCCTATCACCATTAATCCTCCGGTGATTGCACCACAAATTTTTCCATTACGCGCAATGCCTCCGCCAAAAGGAGAAGCAATTTTTAAGGCTGTCTCCTGATCCAATCCAAGTTCGTCGGCAAAAGCGCATAAAACTGCCTGAGGACAATTAAATTCTTCTTTGTAAAGTTTAATTGCTTTTTCAACTGTTTTCATATTTTTTCTTTAGTCAAAAGATAAGCGATTCTCAGACCGCCGTTTATCTTATTGTTATTAAATCACAAAATTATTTTACGCCGACTTTTTCAAATTTTTCAATATACTTTTTGTGAAAGTTGCCAATCGCTTTGTATGCTTTCTCCAAAATATTTTCTGGCGGAAGAAAAACAATTCTAAAATGATTTGTGCCGGGCAATTGTCCAAATCCGCTTCCGGGAACAACAACAACTCCGGTTTCTTTTAATAGCTCCGCAACAAAATGCGCATCGCTGGAAACATTATTAAGGCGCGGGAATGCATAAAATGCTCCTTCCGGTGCAACACAAGAAATTCCGGGAATTGAGTTCATCATTTCAACTGTAAGATTTCTTCTGCTTGTTAGTTTTTTCATCGCAACTTCAAGGTGAGATTGATCTCCAAGCAGCGATGGAGCTATTCCGTACTGAGCAGGGTGATTAGCGCACAAACGCGCACGCAAAATTTTATTAATTGCTTCGATGTAATCCGCTAGAACAGTTCTGTTTCCGCTTACAATTCCCCAACCAATTCTGAATCCGGGCACCATATAATTTTTAGACAAGCCGCCGAATGTTATCATCGGAACTTCTGAATTAAGAGACGCAATTGAAGTATGTTTTTTGCCGTCCATTAAAAGTTTGTCATAAATCTCGTCGGCAAAAATTACAAGTTTGTACTCAATGGCAATTTCTATTATTTGTTTTAAGATTTCTGTAGAGCAGATTGATCCGGTCGGATTATTAGGATTAATAAGAATAATCGCCCGGGTTTTACTGTTAATTTTACTTTTGATGTCTTCAATATTGGGCTGCCAGTTGTTGCTTTCATCTAGATAATAAGGATTTTCCATTGTCTGCAATTTACTTTGAATAGCAGTATAGAGCGGATATCCGGGAGTTGGCGTTAATACATTTTCTCCTTCGTTTACCAAAGCGGTAAGACAAATATCAATTGCTTCACTTGCGCCGGTAGTTACAAAAATATCTTGAATATTTTTTATTCCTTTGCGTTCTGCCTCTTTTGCAATCGCGTCTGTTGCTTGCTTAATTCCGGATGAAGGTGAATAGCCATTATAATTTTTTTTCATTGCATCGTAAGTAGCTTCTACAAGATGCTTCGGCGGTTCAAAATCAAAAACATTCGGGTCGCCAATATTCAAGTACAACATTCCCTTTCCGGTCTTTGCAACTTCATTTGCAAGTACAACAATATCGCGCACTGCATAAGTTATCTTTTCTGTTCTAACAGCAGGTTTAATTACAAAGTTTGACATTACTTTCCTCTAGTTTATAATCCTAACAACAATTTTAATTTATTTTCAACTTCATTAAGAGATGATAATGTTACACTCCCCATATATTCAATGAATCTTTCTTTGGAAATAGAGCGCACATCTTCGCATTTGATATAACTTTCTGTTTTTAATCCAGTTTCTTCTATTGAAATGCAAACATGAAGCGGTATGCCTCTTTTTTTCGAAGTAATTGGAACCACTATTACTAAATCTGCCAGACTATTATTAAAAAAATCTACTGAAATAACTAATACAGGCCTAATTCCCGATTGCTCTCTTCCTTTAGTTGGATTTAGATTTACCATCCAAATATCACCGCGGCTAGGGGTTTTCATAAATTTGCTCTATTTACCATCATTAAGAGTTCTATCCCAAAGTTTTCTTTCATTCAGTTCATCCTTCCAGGCTTTCCGATCCGTTCTGAGTTTCAAATATGCTTCATTCACTTCATTCCAGAACTGAACTTCTTTATAATGCTCAATTGCTTTGGAAATAATGGTCTGCATTGGTTCTCCAGAAATCTTCTTTATTTCCAGAAGAAGCTTATGAGTTCTAGAATCTATACGGACTGTGGCTGTTGACATCATTTATCCTTTTTTGTTACAACTTAATCTACAAAATTGTAGACAAAAAATGAAACTCATTTTTCTACATTAATTTGGTTTTAGAATAATTCCTTTATTACGGTGACCATTAATTTTTATTGTAATTGGATTTTCTAAACGAATATGTTTTGTAAAATTTTTATACTCAACAGTATTCTGCCGCTGAAGCCAATTCCAATCAATAAACCCTTGCTGAGTAAAATCATCTATTGTAAAATAACCAATCTTAAATGAGGTAAGGTTCTGAAAAAAATGCGATCCTTGCGAAGGAGTAACATTGAAATCCATAAAGTTCGATTCTATTATTGCTTTAGCACCGTTGATCTGTTCCCATGTAACCGGAATACCAAGCCAAGGATCGAGAGTACCCCATCTTCCAACTCCAATCAATAAATAAGAAAGTTGATCATTCACCATCTTGGAATTGAATTGAGCAATTTCATGAGCAACGTCAATTGTGAACTTGCGGTCAAATTTTTCGATATCAACAAAAACAATATCTTTTATGTTGCTAACAACTCCATGCCCCAAAACTTGATCGCTTCTGCAAATCAAGTCTTTCGGTTCATGGTGATCCAAATCGAGTTCTTCAATTTCATTACTTATAACAAGCGGACGCATTTGTAGTAATCCAAATTCTTTCTGCTTTCCATCCGGCACTTTTAGATTAACGGCAAACTCAATTTCAATTGGAGAACCGGTTCCCCAAGTCCCCATTTCCAAAAGAAGATCTAAAATTTCCGGAAGAGGAAAAACTTGCTGCTTGATTATCGGCGCAAGTGTGAAAACTCTCGGTCCTGTTCTTGCAACGCCATCATATAATGTCTGATTTTCTTTCGAGTAAGTTGAGCAAACTATATCAAGGGTTCCGTCTTCCTCAGCATCGGAAAGATTATATTTTTTAACAAGCAGTTCTTCATCTATATTTTTGTCCGTGTATTCTTCATTCATATCAAGTGCAAAAAAATCGTGCGGTGTATATTTAAGTATATCGTTGAAACTTCCTATTTGAAGAGGATGTTTTGGAAACTTAGGACAAAATCTAAAACTCAATCCGCCGTCAACAATTGCTTTACCAAGTCCCGGCGCAACAGCAACAGTTCCATCGGTAGATTTTAAAGGCGGGTTCGGATAAAAATTATACGACTTAGCAACGCCGGAAAATTCAGGATAGAACTTTCCGTTATGCTCTGCACCAATTAATTTTTGAACAATGACCGCCATCTTTTCTTCTTCCAGACGGTATGTAGTAACCTTGAAATAATCTTTTGACTTCCGGGAAAAAACAGAAGCATAAATTCTTTTGATTGCATGAAAAAGTTGTTTGAGGCGAACTTCCGGATCCGGGTGGCTATTTGGAAGCATGAACGTATCATAAACACCGGAGAAAGGTTGTCCTTGTGAATCTTCAAGAAGACTTGATGAACGGACAGCCAATGGAACACGCACTAAATCCAGAAACGCACGTAAATCTTCAACGGCAAAGCGAGGAAAATTATCCGCCTTAAAAAATCTTTTCATCAAAGTTTTATCGTTATCAGACTTCAAGGCAAAGTCGCGTAATTCATTATCGTCCAGATATTGGTCAAAAACATCTGTGCCTAATACGACTGCCGAAGGAACAAAAATTTTCACACCGTTAAAGCGGTAACGAATTTCAAAATTACTTAGCAATGTATTTACAAAACCGAGACCGCGCGCTTTTCCGCCAAGTGAACCGCCGCCGATTCTTGCAAAGGTCGTAGTTACATCAAATGTTTCTTTGTGAAAATCAGAAATAACTCCAATCTGCCTCGACTTTCTGAATTCGTTAACGTAATCAATCAATAGTTTACGCAATGCAGATGTTGATGGAAAATCTTCCACCCTCTTGGGTCTCAATTGATGCGCAAGCCAAAATTCAGTCCTTGCTTTTAACCAATTGGAAAAATGATTACGCGAAGCATGGTAGACAATGCTTTCATCCGGAACTATTTCGAGCTGCTCTTCAAGCTCGGTTAAATTTTCTGCCCTCCCAACTTCCGTTCCGTCATCGGTGCGGAAAATAAAATCTCCAAAACCAAAATTATTCATCATAAACTCTTTCAAATTTTCTAAAAGAGTAGGAGAATCTTTTTCCAAAAAAGTTGTTCCTATTGATGATGCCAATTTTCCGATACTGCTATTTGTAGATTGAAGAAGTATTGGTATATCAGGTTTGTGCTCTTTTACTTTTTGCGCAAATAAAATTCCCGCCCTATCATCGCGCTTACCTTGGCGTGTAAAATCAACATCGGAAATAATTCCCAGCACAAATTCCTCATACTTTTCAAAATACTCCCAAGCTTCTTCAAAACCGGAGCACAATAATATTTTGGGGCGGGCGCGCATTCTTAAAAATTTATGAGAAAGATTAATTCCTTCTGAGATCAAACTCTGCGATTGTTTGAGAACTTCGGTATAAATAATCGGAAGGTATGATGAATAAAATCTTATATTATCTTCAATAAGAATTATTGATTGCACGCCAACGTGTTTGGTATCATGTTCTACATTCAGCCGGTCTTCTAAAAATTTTACAATGCCGAGAACAATTCTGTAATCGCCCTGCCAGATAAAGACTTTATCAAAAACGGAAATATCCTTTGTCGAGATGAGGTCAGTCATCTCGCGGTTATCGTAACTTAAAAGCACAACGGGAATTTCCAGATTGCTCTCTTTAATTTTTTTTGCGAATGTTAATGCAGACATATCTTCAATGTGAAGAGTTGTAATGATTAAGTCGAACCGCTTTTCTTTTTTAGCCATATTAATCGCCTGCTCGCCGTTAGAAACATGTACAAGTTCGGGCGAATGGCTTAGATTTAATCCTTGATACTCTTGACGTATCAATTCATAAAGACGGTTGTCCTCTTCAAAGATGTAAGAATCATACAAACTTGAGACAAGCAGAATATCGCGTATGCGGTAGCGCATCAAGTTGTGAAAGTCTTGAAATTTTGAATAGCGGCTGGTTTCTATTAACTCTTTATTAAATTTTATCGGTTGGTTGTTCATAAATAACTACACGATAATTATTCGTAATGTGTCCACATTCTTAAAATTTTTATCACCTTCTCTTCTTCTAAAACCTCATACACTAAACGGTGCTTTATGTTTATTTTTCTTGAGATAAATCCTTTTAGTTTACCAGAAAGAAATTCGAACTCGGGCGGAAATTGATAGGGATTTTGCGAAAGTAAATCTAAAAGAGTTTGTACTTTTGGTTTTAAGTTAGACGAGGATATTTTTTTTGCATCTTTTTGTGCTTGAGGTGAGAATATCAGCTTATACATTACCAATCAAGCTTATCTGAATACTTACTTCGATCTGTTGCCGCTTCTTTTACTATTGAATCAGCCATGCCGGGAATGCTGTTCAGGTATTCAGTATCGTTCAATTCACCTTTACTTGCCTTCAAGCTTATTACCTTAGCGTATTCAATAATTGTTGCCCAATATTTATTTGGAATTTTTTCAAGAATATTATTCAGCTCGTTCTGTGAAGATAACATTTGAAACCTCTTATACTTCTCTGTGATTAATATATTAAAAAATGTATTGATTTGGAATATGCCTAGACCAATAAAAACTTATCTTATATAATTTGTAGAATAGCCATTATAATGCATCAAAAATTTTAATGGTTTCGAAAAGATAGTGAATCGCCATAAATGAATTGCATTAAGGGATTAGCAAAATCTA